>DUPL01000065.1 GCA_012838385.1 Clostridiaceae bacterium | reverse complement strand
TTGTATTCTTTTACATCAACACCCATGGGTGCAGGGTTGTTGTGTATGTATGCAATCAACGCTTCCAATTGAAACTCGTCGTTGACAGGAACTGCCTTGTAGGGTGTTCCGAATAGGGAACCCGCTCTCGGATCTCCTTCTTCATCGGGCTCGCTTGTTTTGTTGAAGTATCTTACATATTGAGAATTTGCATATCTAAGAAAACTTGATATATCTGCATACTCTTCATTTCTGGAGCTGACACACAAGTGGTAGTGGTTGTCCATAAGACAATAGGCAATAATATCCACACTGTACTTTTCAGCTCCTTTTGCAAGCAAGTCAAGGTATTTGTCCTTGTCTTTGTCATTTCTAAAAATATTTATACCGCCAAAGCCTCTGTTAACAATATGATACGTTTCATGAAACACACTTTTTTGACGTCGCAATTTGCAGCCTCCTGTTATTTTTTTTGCTTCGTGATAGGTGTTTATTCCATGTAAACTGCACATGTTGCCTCGTTTTAAGAGAAGCAAAATTAGCATATCATATTTCCCGGTATTTCCGTGTCGAATTTCGACGATTTCAAAAAATATTTAGATAATTGGTCCGAGTCGAATGGCTAGTAATTAGTGCCTTTTTATGTAACTGTAAATCTCTTCAAAAATAATTGTATAATTTTCCACCTTAATTGTATAAGTTACCAGTTATAAGGAAACAATTAACTATGGAGGTTGATATACATGAAAAATTTTTTGAAATCTAAAGCATATTATATAGTATTGCTTGGCTGTGTAGTGGCACTTTGCGTAGGAGGAATATTTGTATTAAAAGATAGGACAGATAATAACGATCCTGTTGTTGCAAAACCTTCATCAACACCTGCGCCTACAGTCACCAAGACACCATCTTCCAGCACAGCTACAGAAGTACCGAGTGGGGGCGACCCAGTAAACAATCCTAAGACGGAAAAACCCAGCCCATCACCTAGTACTTCACCAAATGTAGTGAAGATGACAATGCCTCTGGATGGTGATGTTAAGACAGGCTATGCTATAGACAGGCTTGTGTACAACAAAACATTAAAAGAGTGGAGAACACATCCTGCAATTGATATAGCCGGAGAGGTTGGTGCAGAGGTTAAAAGTGCCTATGACGGAACCATTGCCGATATCAAGACAGATCCACATTATGGTCTGACCATTATCGTAGATCACGGCAATGATCTGAAAACAGTTTATAGTGGACTTGCTGTGAATAGTGAAGTCACAGTTGGCAGCACTGTATCCGCTGGAGATGTCATAGGAAAGCTCGGAACAGGTGCTTTCATCGAACAAGCAGACGGTGCTCATCTACATTTTGAAGTAGTTCAGAATGGCAAAAAGGTTGACCCCAGCTTATTCCTGGACATTGACAAATAGTAATCGTATGTGTCTGCTTTTGTCAAAAAAGACACATGGGTTTGCAGCCTGTGTGTCTTTTTCATATTATTGACAATATCTGGCTTTACTCAGTGCAAAGCGAGTGCTATAATAAATAAAAGGGGCGAGGAGAAATCATCGTGGAAAGATTTACGGTAAAGATAGCTACCAGATACAATAACAAATGGCTATTTATAAAAGAAGAAGATAAAAAGTTCTACAGAATGCCTGGTGGAAGAGTAAAACACGGAAAGGAAATATATAGTCAGGTTAAGAATCTGCTGTATGAGCAACTGGGTGTCGTGGAAGCTTGCTTGTATCGTGTGAATGAGGTGTATTTTTATGCTGATGTGAGATGCATAGGTGCTGTCCCCCTTGACAATGGTATAGTTGATGTTGCCGAAGTTCATGAAAACAATGTATATGACGTAAGCGCAAGTTCTCCGATGAGGGTTTTATCAACAGCAGAAAGAAACTCGTTTATTAAAATCCATGACTGGTTGTTCAGGAGAAGAAGACATTTATTCAAGGAACCATGTGTACAGTTTGAAAAAGTATGCGGATCCGTTCCTTTTAAAGAAATGGACGGAGTTAGGTATTATCTTCTTGTAAAAAACGAGTCAGGACACATAGGTTTTCCCAAAGGTCATGTTGAAGAGAAGGAAACGGAAGAGGAAACAGCTATGCGCGAGATGTTTGAAGAAACTGGCCTGGACATACCTCTTTTGGACGGATTCAGATACAGCTTTGAATACATAATACCTAAGTACAAAAGAAGGAGAAGGACAATCAAGCTCGCAGTTTACTTCATAGCAGAGTTTCAAGACGAGACTATCAAAATTCAAACAAGCGAAATCTCAAGGTGGTGGCTTGTTCCATACAAGGAAGCTCTTAATATTCTAAACAAGGAAAACGACAGGGAACTTCTCAGGCATGCAAACGCCTGGCTTGACAAAACCAAAAAGTTAAGCAAATAGTAGTCATATTTTCACCTCTTCGCAAGTATATTTCATTAAGTGATATACAAATCAAGAGGTGACCTCAATGACTAAAACAAGTAGAAAGAGAATAATTTTGCTACTTACTTTAGTGCTCGTTATAGCTATAACTCTCGTAGGGTGCAAAAAAGACAAGAAGAAGGATGACGAATATCAGCCTACGAGCGGTCTTGTCATGACAGAAGCCGAGGCGAATGCATTAAAAAACAAGGTCAGGGTAGTTTGCTATTATCCTACCGCATCCGGTGACAAACTGGTTGGAGAAGTGACCCTTGTTGACTTTACAAGCAAGGACAAAAAGACCGAGAATATGATAATGAAAGTAGTAAATACACTTGCCAAGGGTCCAAAAGATACTTCGAACCTGAAAACAATGATGCCAAAGGATGCTGAATTGAAAAGCGTAAAAATCAAAGATGATTGCGTTATTTTGAATTTCAACGAAACGTTTAAGGCAGGCATGCCCGAGACTCAAAGCGAAATTGAGATTCTTCTGTATGCCATTGCAAATACTGTAACTGAATTCAAAGATTTTAACTGTGTAAAAATTACATCAGGTAATGAAGTGGTTCAGTCAGTTGTAAATCGCAATATGGATATAGTGGCAAAAATAGTGGAAACAAGTACAAACAACTACAATGAGGAAGAATACGCTGATGTTCCATTGGAGTAGATGGGTTTAACATACTTGAGCAAAGGTGAGATTAAGAAAAGGAATAAAATAAAGCCCCTTGATGATCGTTTATGTTTATAGCGTAGATCTTGAATAAGGATAGTATTATTTGCGGCCTAAAAAGGGGCTTTATTTGGAAAATATTATACCATAAATTAAACGCAACGCAACAACAAATAGTCAAATATCGATTAACATTATGTTAAATAATTATTAAAAATATAACTTTATACGCTAAACTAGAAAGAGGTTGCATATCATGCCGTATCAGAGCCACCTTGTAACATTAGACAAATAGCGGTATAATATTTTTTGTACTAAATTGTACCCAGCAGGCCGGGTTTAGAGGATGCGGGGTCAATTCATGTGCATTTGTTTTTCAGGAGGTATCCAAATATGCAAAAAACGAAAAAATTAACTGTCGGAGTTCTCTTTGGCGGAAAATCGGCGGAGCATGAAGTCTCGTGCGTATCTGCTTATTCTGTACTCAGTAATATAGACAGAGATAGATATGAAGTAAAAATGGTGGGAATCACCAAGGACGGTGATTTTTTACCTTTTGAGGGCCCTGTTGAAGACATTAAGGAGCTTAGATGGAACAGTACAGATTCAATCAACGGAATTACAGAAGGCGTTAAAGTTCTTGAAAGCTGCGACGTCATTTTCCCTGTTCTGCATGGTACAAATGGTGAAGACGGAACAGTGCAGGGTCTTTTTGAGTTGCTCGACAAGCCATATGTGGGTTGCAATGTCTTATCCTCTGCACTTGCGATGGATAAAGCATATGCAAAAATAGTGTTCGAAGCTTATGGACTACCAATGTGTAAACATATTGTTCTCACCAGGACCAATATACTAAACAATATTGGTGCGTGCATAGATGAAGCAGCAGGCAAGATCGGCTATCCTTGCTTCGTAAAACCTGCAAACTCTGGTTCATCGGTTGGGGTGTACAAATGCCACACAAAGGAGGAACTTGAAAAAGGTCTTTTGGAAGCCCAAAAACTTGATAGAAGAATACTTGTTGAGGAAGCTGTAAAGGGAAGAGAAATAGAATGTGCGGTTCTCGGGAATGAGAATGACGTAAGAGTTGCAGTGCCAGGAGAAATCATACCATCCAAAGAATTCTACGACTACGAGGACAAATATATAAGTGGAAAAAGTGTAATTTCAATACCAGCAGATCTACCTGAAGACAGGAGAAACGAAGTAATGGAACTTGCAAAGAAAGCGTACAAATCACTGGACTGCTCCGGTCTTTCCAGGGTGGATTTCTTTTATCTAGATGAGACTGGTGAATTTTATCTAAATGAAATAAATACTTTGCCTGGCTTTACAGACATAAGCATGTACAGTAAAATGTGGGAAGTATCAGGACTGACATATAAACAGCTATTAACGGAGCTAATAGAACTTGCGGTAAGAAGAAAACAAGAAACAAAGAGGGAATTTTAAATGGACAACAGACCTATTGGCATATTTGATTCAGGTCTTGGAGGACTAACCGTACTTAGGGCAATACATGAACTTTTGCCCAACGAAAACATTGTATATTTCGGTGACAGTGGAAGAACTCCATACGGGACCAAATCAAAAGAAACGGTTATTAGATACACATTTCAGGATATAAATTTTCTATTGAAACAGAATGTAAAAATGATAGTAATAGCATGCAATACAGCCAGTGCCTGCAGTTTGAATGTGGTTAAGGAAGTATTTGACTGCCCGATTGTTGAAGTGGTGGAGCCTGGCTCGTTGGCAGCATGCAGACAGACAAAGTCAAAAAGCATTGCAGTAATAGGCACATCGGCAACCATTTCAAGTGGTGTATACGAAACTGCAATTAAAAAATGCAAGCCGGATGCAAAAGTATACTCGAAAGCCTGCCCGCTGTTTGTGCCGCTGGTAGAGGAAGGCTGGTGGGAAGGCAAAATATCTGAAATGATCGCCTGTGAGTACCTTAAAGAATTCAAGGATACTGATGTAGATACATTAATCCTGGGATGCACTCACTATCCCATGCTTCAGAATGTAATAAGAAAAGTGCTGGGCGAAAGTGTAACTCTAGTAAATTCAGCAGTGGAAGTTGCAAATGCTGTCAAGAAATTGCTGGATAAAAACGGATTACAGGGCCACAATGAAAAGAGTGAAATAAAATACTTTACAAGCGACAGCATAGACAAATTTGCTTCTTTAGGAAACATGTTCCTTGGTCTTGAGATGGATAATGTGGAAAGAATAAATATAGAAAAGGAATATGACAAGGGAGCATACTACGACGCATTATAAAGTGAAAAAAAGGACAAGCACTCATGAATGCGATAAGGTTAATTGAGAAGTTTATAGACGAAAGAATAACTGAAGTGCTTCCTATATTGGAAAAGGAAAGCGTAATCTATCCAAAAGCGGAGCTTAAATACAATGCATCAATGGGAAAGTTGTATTCCCTTGTTGCATTTTATTTATACGCTTTCTTGAAGCAGCATTTCAATTATGGAGGAACCCCCGAGTGCCTTGCGGAGAAGATAGCTGGTGATATCAAACCAGTGTCTTTTAATTTAAGTGCAGAAAACGGCTACTTGAATGTAGAACTGGATAAATCACTTATTGATAGTGAAATTGACAGAATTGCATGTAACCAAATTGACCAAATTGGTCCAAGTAACCAAAATGGACCGGGCAAGACAAGCAACATAGTACAAGCCCCATCTCCCGATGACGACTTTCTTCTATGGTACTGTTGTAACAAGTTGATTGCTGGTTTCAATTACCTATGGGATGAAAAAAACACCATAAAGACTACTGAAGATGATGAAACAACTAGACTTGCACTTAATGTCATGTATCTCGACTCGCTAGATAAAGTGAGCAAGGATAACGTCTCAGATTATGCGAAAGCATTCTATGAATATGACAAAAAATTGGTCGGAGTAACCGTACCATACAACCTTTATAAAGCCTCTCTGGATATATTTAGAAAATCATTGGAAAAATAATCTAAAAAATTGGTAAAGATTGAATATGTGTATTTTTAATTGGCAATACTTTACATGCAAGTAATGCATAAGGCATGAAGACATGGAGGTATTGTAATGAAAAAGGTAAAGCATCTGCTGCTTGTCCTTGTATTGTTAATCACAGCTGTTTGCATATTGAACGTCTATTCCAATCATGTAATGGAAGACTTGAAAGGAAATCTTGTCAGGCTGCATGTTGTTGCCAGCAGCGACAATGCGGATGATCAAGACCTAAAATTAAGTGTCAGAGACAGTGTGGTTGAGTATACAAACAAAATATTGGAATCTTGTGAGAGTTCGCAAGAAGCTTACAAGGTGCTAGATAATAATCTAAATGAGATTGAGAGAATTGCCAGGGATACTGTGCGAAGCAAAGGATATGAGTATGATGTGGATGTTTCTCTTGGCATATTTGAGTTTCCGACCAAGGATTACGGTAACATAATACTGCCGAATGGCGAATACACCTCCTTGAAAATCACCATAGGAGAAGGCCTTGGCCAGAACTGGTGGTGCGTCTTGTTCCCGCCTCTTTGTTTTGTGAATGCAAATGTCAATGCAGCTATAAATGAACCGGATGCGGACAATAACACCGAAGAAGAAGTGGACGAAAATGAGATAAATGAACAAGGGAAAGAAGCGCTGAAAGATAATTTGTCCAAAACATCTTATGAAGTTATTGAAAAGCCCAATAATGGCATAAAGTTTAAGTTCAAGATAATCGAAGTAATTGAGAATGCGAAAATGAGAATACAGGCAACATTCAAAAGAGCTCTCAAATTCAGATAGCAAAGCAAAATTAAGTCTGCATTTCTGAAAGGCCCGGCATAAAAACCGGGTTCTTTCATTTCAGCGTATTTATTATCCTCTTTTGCAAATAATAAAGCGAAAGGGGGTATTTTATATGGCTGTTGCTCATAAAGGAGCAATTTCGTTTGGCTTGGTGCACATACCTGTAAATCTTTATGTTGCAGCAGAAAGGGTTGGCATTTCATTTAACCAGCTGCACAAGGAATGCATGGGTAGGATAAGATATAAAAAGAGTTGTCCTGCGTGCAAGTTGGATGAGGTCTCCAAAGACGATATTGTAAAAGGGTACGAGTATGAGAAAAACAAGTATATTGTAATAGAAGAGGAAGAGTTGGAAAAGATAAAAACGGAAAAAGACAAGACCATATATATCTTAAACTTTGTATCTTTGTCCGAGATAGATCCAATATACTACGAAAAAACGTATTACGTTGCCCCGGATGGCAGTGACAAGGCATACATGCTCCTGGCCGAAGCAATGAAAAGTGAGGGGAAAGTCGCCATAGCAAAAACTGTAATGGGGACAAAAGAGAAGCTTCTGACAATAAGGTCGACGGGAGCAGGTTTGCTCATTGAGACCATGTTTTTCGAAGAGGAAATAAAGACCATGCCAAAACCAATAGGTGATGTCAACCTAAATGAGCAGGAGCTGCAAATGGCTAAAATATTGATAAACAATATGACAACCGAATTCAAGCCTGAAAGATACAAGGATGAGTACACAATGAGGTTAAAAGAAGCAATCATAAGAAAGGTAAATGGTGCTGAAATTATACAGCCACAACAGGAAGGTGCTGGAGCAATTGTCAATCTCATGGAAGCGCTGCAGCAAAGCATAAAGGCTACGGAGCAGTGGGTGCAGTAATTTGAAAGACATATTTGATAAGAAAGATATAAAACCCATGCTGTTAACAGAAAGAAATGAATCTTTCAACTCTCCAGACTATCTCTACGAACTAAAACTCGATGGTATACGCACAATCATATATGTAGACAAGGGGAACGTTGAAATTCGTAATAAAAGAAACATGCGGCTCAATCAGACATACCCGGAACTGGCGGATATATGTGGGCAAATAAAGCAAAAATGCATATTGGATGGAGAAATAATTGCGGTCAAGGATGGTAAGCCGGATTTCTACGCAATCCAAAAAAGATCCATGATGACAAACAAAACCAAAATAGAGTTTGCCTCGAAAATGTACCCAGTATCCTTTTCTGCTTTCGATATTTTATACATTGGCTCTGAGCAAATAACGGACAAACCTTTGGTGGAGAGAAAACAAATCTTGAGTGAAAACATTGTTGAGAATGAAAAAATTATTGTTTCGAGATATGTATTTGAAAAAGGTGTTGAACTTTACAATGCAGCAGCCGCTCAGAACCTTGAAGGAATAGTTGCAAAGAAAAAGGACAGTAAATATTACTTTGGCAAAAGATCAAAAGACTGGATAAAAATAAAAAATTTACAAGATGATGATTATGTTATTTGTGGGTACGTTATGAAGCCTGGAAACAAGGTGAGTTTGATACTCGGAGCGTACAATGAGGGGGCGCTTGTAAGACAGGGTCACGTCACCATGGGTGTTTCAAGAGACGATTTTAACAAGGTTCTGTCTGTCAATAGAATTGGCAAGCCTCTTTTTGACGACCCTTCCGGTGACGAAGCCATATGGATAGAACCTGTGCTGGTTTGCACGGTACAGTATATGATGAAGTCAGAACATGGGCATATGAGGCAACCGGTCTTCAAAGGCATAAGGGACGATAAGGACCCGGGACAGTGCGTCGTGAAAGTAACTGAATAAATTAACTTATAACTACAAATACTCAACTTAAACCAAAACCCAGGAGGATTGCTTATGGGCATATTATCCAAGATAAACAAAGTCTTAAAGTACAAAGAACCAGAACAATACAAAAAATTTAGATTTCCAGAAGACGAAGATAAGGATCGTGGAGAAATAGACAGGGTTTATGTCGGTGCAGAAAACAAGCAAGAATATAGTAGTCAAGAAAGTGAAAATAATAGCTCCGAGCAAAAACAAAAGGACCAGAAGGACAACAACTCGAACCCAGATAAAAAGTCCAATAAGCAGGAGGGTCAAGACAAAAAACAAAACAGCGATCAAGATGTAGATAACAGCACCGGTAAGACAGCAAATGATGGTACCGAGCAAACAAAGCAAACTGAGAATGAGAATAACAAGCATCAGTCTTCGGGAAAACCTAAAAAAAGGGAATTAAAAAAACCTATAGAAGTAAAAACAATAGGTGAGGACAAAAATCCATGTGAATTAAAAGAGGTTTCCAAAAAGCTGCAGGAGAACATGGAAAAAATTAAGCATGAATTCAACATACCAGTAAACCAGGATGTGGTCATAAGAGAGTTTAAAGTAATGGAACAACAGGATGCCTTTATTGTTTTCATGGATGGTATGGTAAGCAAAGATATAATAAACGACTATATCCTTAGACAATTGATGGTTGGCAATAGAAAAAAACAAGAAGGAAAAGAAGACACCCGCTCCACATCCACTTCAGAAGAGAATAAACAAGAAAAAGAAAATCTAACCATAGACTATATAGCCAACAATCTGCTGACAATAAATCAAATAACAAAAGAAAAAGAATTTGAGAAAATAATTCAGCAGGTGTTGAATGGCCTATGCGCCCTTTTTGTTGATGGGGATGATCACTGTATTTTGGTAGAAAGCAGAGGCTACGAAGTACGTAGTGTGACAGTGCCACAAACAGAAGCGGTAGTTAAAGGACCCCACGAAGCATTTATTGAAAACCTAAGAACCAACCTGACACTTATCAGAAGAATAATCAGAAACAAAGGCCTGATCACAGAAATTATGCCAATCGGCAAAGTGGATAATGTATCCTGTGCAATTGTTTATATGAAGGACATTGCAAACCCAAAAGTTGTAGACGAGGTAAAAAGAAGGATTAAAAGTCTTGATGTTGAGTATGTGCCTGGCGGTGGAATCATGGAGCAGCTTATTGAAGATCATCCGTTTTCTCTGCTGCCTCAAATTCTTTCAACAGAAAGGCCTGACAGAACCGCCAACATGCTCATGCATGGCCATGTGGCAATAATAACCGATGGCACGCCCAGTGCGAGTATTGTGCCAATGACCTTCTACAACATGATGCATACAACGGAAGACATGTCGGACAGATGGCCATATGGAGCATTTCTTCGTGCACTGAGGTTTGTTGCCATAGTCATTGCCCTGATAGTCCCAGGTCTTTATGCGGCGTTGAGCCTTTATCATCAGGAAATGATACCAACAGAACTGCTCATGTCGTTATACAGGACCAGGCAGAACACTCCTTTTCCCATATTTATCGAAATACTGCTCATGGAGCTGTCTTTCGAGATAATAAGAGAAGCGGGAGTGCGTGTGCCTGGCGTTGTTGGACAGACTTTGGGAATAATAGGAGCGATAGTGCTAGGGGAGGCTGCAGTGTCTGCAGAGCTTGTCAGCCCTGCACTTATCATTGTAATTGCAGTGACTGGCTTGTGTGGTTTTGTTGTCCCAACCCATTCGCTGTCGTTTGGCATAAGGATTTCAAGATTCCTCTTTACTATCATGGGTGCGCTGGCGGGTTTTTACGGAATATCCTTATCAATCTTTGCATTCGGAGCATACCATGCATCATTAAAATCCTTTGGTGTTCCCATATTCAGCCCTGTAGCACCAAAAACCAAATCAGGCTATAGTGAGGTAATAAGAGGACCAATTGAATCAAGCAGGGAAAGACCTGATTATTTGAACCCGCAGAATCTAATAAAGCTTAAAACCAAAAAAAGAGGATGGGATGCAACAGAGAAAGGGGATGGTAACTCTTGATAAAAGAAGGCAATTTTGGACCATCTGAAGCAATAATTCTGATTACTACAACCATAGTAATAAAAGTGTTTTTTTCCAGTCCTGTTAGTTTGTTTATCAAAGTGGGGACTGCAGGATGGTATGCAACCATCATATCAGGACTAACTGCAATGCTGGGTTTTACTTTCATATACAGACTCATAAAGAGATTTCCTGGCATGGACTTGGTTGACATATACAAAGAGAGTTTTGGAAAAGTCATAGGAGCTATCGTGACTTTCCTGTTCTCTTTGTACCTGTTCTTTGTTGCTGAGACCAATTTGTGTGAGTTTTATCAGACAATGAGGGTGTATGTATTCACTCTCAGTCCGAACTGGTACCTTTCCGGTTTGTTCGTAATCAGCCTGTTCATCATAAGCTACCTGGGTCTTGAGAGCCTGGCAAGGGTATCAAAACTATTAATTGTGTTTGTGATACCAGGCTTGTTGGTTATTCTGATACTGGCCTGGAGCAATTACAACATCAACAACATGTTTCCTATTCTTGGATACGGATTGGATAAAACCATATTGCACGGAGTAATTCGATGCTCAGCCTATGGAGAAGTGATACTGCTCGCTGTATATGCTAGAAATCTGCAGGGCACCAAATTTATCAAGCATGAGGGATACTTTAGTTTGCTGATATCAACTATTGTGATATCGCTGATACTTTTTACTTTTACGATGTGCTACCCGTATTATAGGCTGCAGGAGATGGTAGCTCCGATGTACAACCTTACCACACTAATACAGTTTGGCAGGTTCTTTACAAGAATTGATTCAATCTTTCTGTTTATATGGATAATCGGGTCTCTGATAGGTATATCGCTAATATTTTACTCTTCCATCTGGCTGTACTGCAAAATATTCAACATAAATGATAAAAGACCCATAATTCTGGCAGGCTGTGTCATCCTGTTCCTTATATCACTCCTGCAGAAGGACATCATATCCGTTATAACAGGAAATGTAAGCTTAATTAGATACTATGGTTTCATACCATATTTCATCATTCCGCTGCTTGCATTGATAGTTGCGGCAATCAGACGGAAAAAGGGGGATAGCAATGAAACGAAATCTGAAGCAAAGGCTCAAACATAGTCTTGTTATCACAATTATTGCATTAATGCTATTAATTGTTCTGACTTCATGTTTTGATGCAAATGAAGTCGATGACATGATATATATTG
>DUPL01000064.1 GCA_012838385.1 Clostridiaceae bacterium | reverse complement strand
TTTCTGGTGTAAACACAAATAAAATGTAGGTTTTCCAAGGTTTATAAGTTAATAACAATGCATATCTATTTTGGAATTACGGATTATACTAGTACCTTATGACGGAAGACGGGTATGTCCCAAAAAGTGTTGACATATCAATATAATTGTATTATATTATATGTATCTTCACATCGAAAAGGAGGATTTTTTATGAATAGCAAAAAGTTAGTGATTTTTCTGTTTTCGTTATTACTACTAATTTCTCTGGTGTCTTGCAAATCTGCTCCAGCAGATACTCCTGAAGACACGCCAACACCAGAACCAACTGCGACACCTGTCCCTACTGATACCCCAGAACCCACTCCATCACCTACACCCAAACCAACAAGAGAGCCACATTCAGACGAAAATCCATATTACGGTTCTATTGTATCAGAGGATCCAGTAAGAGTACCTTTATTCACACATAACGATCCTAATGCGGTTCATTTACCAGAACAATTATCAGGGCATACCACCGTTGCATGGCAATTTGTAGCTACCACACACTTCAATGCAATTGGATTGTGCATGTGTACATGGCATGAGCCTGATGGTGCTACAAACTTTTCAATATACAAATGGAATTATGACTATGACAAGACCATTTCTGGCGACCCTCTGGTGACGTATGTGAAAGAAAACATACAGGACAATGATGAAGTGAAGTTTGAGCTTGAAGAGCCACTGCCACCTGATGAGTATCTTGTCGTAATCAATGACAATCTTGGAACAACAATTGGTGTGTGGAAGGTTCCTTATAATGAAGATGAACCATACGAAAATGTCAAATTCTACATAAACGATTATGATGTAGAAGACTTCTTGCCACAATCATATATCTACTACATTAACACACCTAAAGTTAAACTCCTGCCAGTTAGCTAGCCATATAGAAACTTCAAAACTGCTCCGAAAATGGAGCAGTTTCTTTTTCTTTAATTGACGTATATTGATGTTTCAGATAAACTATACTAGTTAAGTATTAAAAAGAAGGAGACAAAGTCATGAAACCAAAAATAGTTGTATTGGACGGTTTTACTACAAACCCTGGAGACGTTTCATGGGATTCCCTATACGAACTAGGAGACGTCACCATATACGACAGAACTCCACGTGAGCTAACCGTGGAAAGAGCAAAAGATGCGGATATCCTGCTTAGCAATAAAACGATTCTTGACAAGGAAGTTATAAGCAAACTACCCAACCTAAAATATATTGGACTTATGTCCACTGGAACAAATATTGTAGATTTGACATATTGCAGGGAAAGAAACATTCCTGTTACAAATATCCCCGGATACAGCACAGATTCTGTTGCGCAGATGGTTTTTGCTTTCATACTTGAGTTTTTCTCAGGCGTAAAAGCTCACAGCGATTCAGTCCACAATGGAATGTGGTCTGATTGCATTGACTTTTCATACACTCTGTTTACCCTTCAGGAGCTGGCCAATAAAACAATAGGTATTATCGGCTATGGAAAGATTGGAAGAAAGGTACATGATATAGCAAAAGCTTTTTCAATGAATGTTTTAATACACAGCAGAACAAAACCTGCGGATGTAAAAGAAAACGAATGGGCAACTTTTGAAGAATTGCTTTCAAAATCCGACATTGTAACTCTTCACTGCCCTTTAACCGAAGAAAACAGATACATGATAGATAAGAAAGCTCTTTCACTTATGAAACCAACAAGCTACTTGATTAACACTGCAAGAGGTGCTCTAATTAATGAAGAAGATCTGGCAGAAGCATTAAGGAATGGAACTATCAAAGGAGCAGGTTTGGATGTTATGGTAAGTGAGCCACCCAAAAAGGACAACCCGCTATTGAAACTGGACAACTGCCTTATCACACCACATATAGCCTGGGCAACCAAAGAAGCCAGACAAAGACTATTATCAATACTATGCGGTAACATAAAAGCCTTTTTGAATGGAAATCCCGTAAACCTGGTATAAACCCAAATTTAAACACGTATATATATATTAGCAATCTGAAGGGATGATTGTTTTTATGAAAAAGACGATTATTTTAACAGGCGGAGGAACTGCAGGACATGTTACACCAAACCTTTCTCTGATTCCTTTGCTAAAAAAGCAAAAATTTGATATACATTATATCGGTTCTATAAATGGAATAGAAAAAGATATCATATCAAAACTGGATAATGTAAAATACCACTCCATTAGAACCGGAAAGCTAAGAAGATATTTTTCATGGCAAAACTTCACTGACCCTTTCAAGGTCATCGCAGGATATTTTGATGCAAAGAAGATAATTAGTGAAATAAAGCCAGACATAGTATTTTCCAAAGGAGGCTTTGTTTCCGTTCCTGTTGTTGCTGCGGCACATAATGCAGGCGTACCCGTTGTTGCCCATGAATCCGATATTACTCCGGGTCTTGCAAATAAGATATCAAAAAGATATGCAAATACAATATGTTTTACCTTCCCTGATTCATTGGAGAAAATAAAGCCCCCAATAGGTGTTTATACCGGCTCCCCAATAAGATCCGAGTTGTTTGAAGGTGACAAGGAAAAGGCTCGCAACATGCTTGGATTTGACAAAAAACAAGTTATCCTGGTGATGGGAGGAAGCCTGGGTTCAAGGATAATTAATGAGGCAGTAAGAAAAGCTATTAAAGAAATTACAGCAAAATACAATGTAATACATATTTGTGGCAAGGGAAATGTTAAGGATTCCATTGATATTCCCGGTTACAGACAGTTTGAGTATGTAACAGACGAACTACCTGACTATATGGCGCTAAGCAACTATATCATTTCAAGGGCAGGTTCCAATTCAATACATGAATTTTTGGCACTCAAAAAACCAATGATACTTATCCCCCTTTCAACGAAAGCAAGCCGCGGTGACCAGATACTTAATGCAAGATCCTTTGAAAAAAGAGGATTTGCAATTGTACTGAATGAAGAGAACCTATCGAGCAAGACATTGATTAAAGCCATAATGTACCTGGAGAATGATGCTCAAAAGATGATAAAAGCCATGGAAAAAGAAAACCATGCAAATGGTACTGAAAAAATCTTTAATATCATAATGGAAAAACTCAGTGAAAATAAGGCCGATTAAAATCGGTCTTTATTAATAAAAAAAGCCAGATCGATAAATTCAATCTGACTTTACTTGCTGGGGTGAATGATGGGAGTCGAACCCACGACCTCCAGGGCCACAACCTGGCGCTCTAACCAACTGAGCTACACCCACCATATTGCATAAGCACAAACATAATTATAACCCACATATTGAGTTTTGTCAACATGTTAAATTATGAACAAAGGGTTAATACGACCCGAAAATCGTATTAACCTTATGATTTATCCCATCAGTTCCCTTGACAATACATCATATGTTATACCGCCTTTGTG
>DUPL01000063.1 GCA_012838385.1 Clostridiaceae bacterium | reverse complement strand
TTCTGCAGGCCTCATAGTAAAAGTAAAACCGGGTGTTGTCTCAATACCCTCTGAAATTGGCACAACCCTTACGGACAGAGAGGCCTGGGAAGAGCATTACTTGCCAAAACTGCAGTATACGGACAACAGAGTCAACATCGAAGCTATAAAAGCAGTTCGCAAAAACCATCCAAAGGATCTTCCCTTTGGAATCCACTGCGGCTCACTTATGGGAAACATAAGGAACATGCTTGGAGTTTTGCAGCTCAGTTACCTCTATGTGGATGATGAAGACCTATATACTGAAATAATTGATACGTTTGGAGACCTCTGCTACAAAGTTGCAAAGAGAATTGTTGAAACTGGCATTGAAATTGACTATGCACACTTCTGGGAGGACATATGCTACAAGAACGGTCCGTTGGTAACTCCTTCAGTATTTGAAGAGAAAGTCGGGCCTCATTACAAGAGAATCACCGACCTTTTGAAAAAGCATAATATAAACATAGTTTCATTGGACTGCGACGGATGTATAGATTCACTTGTTCCAATCTGGGTTGAAAATGGAGTCAACACCATGTTCCCAATTGAAGTTGGAACCTGGAAGGCAGACATAAGGCCTTGGAGAGAAAAATACGGCAAGGAACTTAGAGGCATCGGTGGAATGAACAAGAACGTATTTGCAATGGATAAGAAGGCAGTGGAAGAAGAAGTCGAAAGACTAAAAGCACTTGTTTCCCTTGGAGGATACATACCTTGCCCGGATCACAGAATTCCACCTACTGCGGACTTCTCACTAGTTGCATATTACTGCGAGCTGATGGCAAAAACAACCTTCTAATTGAAATGCCAAAAAAAAATGTGTATAATGTTCTGAACCAATATTATAAATATTGGCAGAACTGTCAGGAGGAATGCATATGGCTAAGGAAAAAGTTGTACTAGCGTATTCAGGTGGACTTGATACATCAATTATCATTCCATGGCTGAAAGAAAACTACGATTATGAAGTAATAGCTGTTGCCGCTGATGTGGGTCAGGGCGAAGAACTTGAACCACTTAGGGAAAAGGCGATTAGAACAGGGGCTTCAAAAATATATATTGAAGATTTGAAACATGATTTTGTAACCAATTACATCTTCCCTACCCTGAAAGCAGGCGCAATCTATGAGGGAGACTATCTCCTTGGTACTTCCTTTGCAAGACCATGTATCGCAAAGAGGCTTGTTGAGATTGCAGAACAGGAAGGTGCGGTTGCAATTGCCCATGGCTGCACAGGCAAGGGCAATGACCAGGTAAGATTTGAGCTTACCATAAAAGCTCTTGCTCCGCATATGAAAATTATAGCGCCATGGCGTATCTGGGACATAAAGTCGAGAGACGAAGAAATTGACTACGCACTGGAAAGAGGAATTGATGTACCTGTTACTAAGGAAAACAACTATTCCATGGACAGAAACATATGGCATTTGAGCCATGAAGGCATGGACTTGGAAGATCCATGGAATGAGCCAAAGTACGACAAGATTCTACAACTGATTGTTCCGCCGGAAAAGGCACCGGACGAGCCATCTTATGTGGAAATTGAGTTTGAAAAAGGAGTTCCGGGAAAGGTTGACGGCAAGACTATGGACCCGGTTGAACTTCTAACCTATCTCAACAAAGTGGCAGGAGAAAACGGCGTTGGCATAGTGGATATGGTTGAAAACAGACTTGTTGGAATGAAGTCAAGAGGAGTATACGAAACTCCTGGAGGAACCCTCCTTTACAAAGCCCACAGGGCCCTTGAACTTTTATGCCTAGATAGGGATACCCTCCACTACAAAGACATTCTGGCGCAAAGATATGCAGAACTCGTATACTACGGCCAGTGGTTCACCCCCCTTAAAGAAGCTTTGGATGCTTTTTTTGATTCAACTCAGAAAACAGTTTCAGGAACTGTCAAACTCAAGCTCTACAAAGGCAACTGCATGCTGGCAGGCACAAAATCCCCATACTCACTTTATGACGAGGACATTGCCACCTTTGGAGCAGACGACGTATACAACCAAAAAGATTCGGAAGGCTTCATAAATCTCTTTGGTCTTCCTGTGAAAATTAATGCTGTGATGAATAAAAGGAATGAGTTGAAATGAAACTGTGGGGAGGACGCTTTTCTGAAGCAACGGATAAAATAGTTGATGACTTCAACTCATCAATCCGGTTTGATCAAAGGCTCTACTATTACGATATAAAAGGAAGTATTGCCCATGCAAGAATGCTGGGCAATTGTTCTATTATTCCCGAAGAAGAAGCCGAAATGATTATAACTGAATTGAATGCCATACTGAAGGATATTGAAGAAGGCAAGATAGAGTTTGAAGTGGATGCAGAAGATATTCATATGAATATTGAGAAAATCCTTATAGACAGAATTGGAGATGTGGGAAAGAAACTACACACTGGCAGGTCAAGAAACGACCAGGTGGCTCTTGACATACGCATGTTCCTAAAGGAAGAAACCACGGATATTATAAACATGGTGAAGGAGCTTATGACGGTTCTTGTTAATATAGCTGATAAACAAAAAAGAACCATCATGCCCGGGTATACCCATCTGCAGAGAGCCCAGCCTGTGACTCTTGCCCATCACATGCTCGCCTATTTCGAGATGTTCAAAAGGGACATCGAAAGACTTAAAGACTGCCATAAAAGAATGGATTCCATGCCATTAGGTTCAGGAGCCCTTGCAGGAACCACATATCCTATGGACAGAGAAATGGTAAGAAAGGAATTAAATTTCAGCTCACTTACACTAAACAGTCTGGACGGGGTGTCTGACAGAGATTTTGTCATTGAGCTTGCTTCATGTTTGTCCATACTAATGATGCACCTAAGCAGGTTCTCTGAGGAAATCATTCTTTGGGCAAGTCTTGAATTTGGTTTCATTACTCTTTCAGACAGCTATTCCACCGGCTCTTCCATAATGCCGCAGAAGAAAAACCCGGATGTGGCGGAACTTGTTAGAGGCAAAACAGGAAGAGTGTACGGCTCCTTAATGGCTCTCCTCACGGTCATGAAAGGATTGCCCCTTGCATACAATAAGGATATGCAGGAGGACAAGGAAGCAATATTTGATTGCGTTGATACACTTAAAATGTGTCTGCCGGTATTCACCAGAATGCTTGAAACCTGTTCCTTTAATACGGATACAATGTATAAGGCGGCACAAAAGGGATTTACAAACGCAACAGATTTTGCCGATTACCTTGTAAAGAAAGGTATACCTTTCAGACAGGCACATGAGATTACAGGTAACCTTGTCCGTTACTGTATTGAAAGAAATCTGGCAATAGAAGATGTGCCTCTTGAAGAACTGAAGGAACTTTCAGGCAGCGCAAAGGATTTGATAGATGAAGATATATACAATGAAATATCACTAGAGAAATGCGTTGAAGGCAGAAACCTCACAGGAGGAACTGCCCCGGAAAACTCCGAGAGGCATATTAAACTGGCTCAAGAGTATTTGGACAGTATTTGAAGAGGTGCTGATATTCAGCACCTGGTCCAAATAACCTTTCAGCAAGCTCATCCGGTATTCGAACATGCACGAAATAACCGCCCTGATTCTTTTCTATATACCATCGGCTTTGTCTGTCTTCGCATATTGTGATTCTGTAATGTATGCATTTGTAGCCTTTAACAAAAACCTTCATATAATGTATGGTGAATTCTGTTTTAACAACACTGTTGGAAGGAGTGTAAAGCAATTCAAAAAACTCCTCAATTATCTTTTCATCAAAAAAACCCTTGCCATCCTCATACTCCATGTATTGTACATCGGTAATATTTGGCATACTCAGCACAATATCATCCCTTGCAAACAACACATAATCCTTGCTTGCAAAAACCTTTTTAGGCTGATAAAACAAGTTTTCCGGGTCATCTTTCAAGCTGTATATACCATGCTTGAATGGAGCATAAAACATGCTTGGTAGATAGTTGTCCTCTTTTACATAACCTATCCTTTCACTCAGCTCATTGTACTTCCATTCCGGAGTCATGGGCATAAATCTGTTTCCATCTATATACAGCACATATTGACTCATACCATATCTTTTCACCTTTAGCTCATAAACTCCAAGTATAACAACAAGCAATACCAAAGGCACAAGCACGGTAATAACTTTCTTTGTTTTCCTGCTCATAATATCAATCCTCACAATGAACAAACGCCAACTGCAGAACCTATGTAACATTAAAAAATCGTATTCTACATCTTTATTGTATCACAGTTATTGTAAATACCAAATATACATAATGTCAAATCCATCCTTGTTTTGTAAAATGATTTATATGGTTTGCAGAGTTTGATACTTTGAGGAACTATTCTTCCAACATTATTGTGCATAGCAGTCCTCTTACAGGTATCCTGTCTACCTCATACTTTCGCCGAAGTGTCGAGGGGATGGATTCCACGCCGTTACGGTTCTTTGCAAAATCCTTAAACTCCGATGTTTTCATGTAGCGGAGTTGTCTTGCTCTTAAAACGGTTTTATGTGATATTGTTTTGGACGATTTCTTTTTATGAAATTTCGGTCTGCACTGCTCACGGTAAGGACATTTGTTGCAAGTTTCTTTATTTAGTATGATGCGAACTGTATTTGTGGATAAATAATATTTGCAGGTTGTAGGGAATTGGCCTTCTAGGCATTTTAAAACTTTTTTGTCATATTTGCTGAATTCAAATTCCGTATAAAAGTAATCAGGTATCTTGCCTACCAAGTTGGTGTTGATCAGATTTATATTATTTTCATCTGCAATTGCAACATTTTCCTCGCCTCTATATGATCCATCGGTTACAGGTGTTTCCTGAGCTTCAACGACACCCTTTAGAAATTGGCTTTCACTGTATGTGTTTGGTTGAAATCGTAATCAGTTATAACACTACCGTTTTCAGAGATATTTTAAACTATGTTAGCTACATAACCACGGTGTTCTTTTCCCGCTTTCATGTAATAGGTCGCATCATGGTCAGAAGGATTTTGAAGTATTTCGGAGTGCTAGGATTTATCATCGTCTTCCTTAAGGTTCAACACTCCGTGTTCATCCATTACTCATTGCTCAACTATTACTCGCTCAAGTAACAGATACTCACTTTTGCCTTTGTATTTTCGGAGTATCAATTTACTTTACACCCTAATTATTTATGGTTATTACATTATTAAACAAACTGTAAAATTTGCCATTTATATAGAAAAAGTATTCCATTAGTGAGGATAAGGTAATCTTGAGTTTAACAGTTAGAATTAAAAAAACCTCCATAAACCCTTGTAATTAGTGGGTTTTTGAGGTTTTGTTTATTTCAGAAAAATGTTGTGTATTTATGGTCACTTTTTGGTATTTGCAATTAGTTGCCTGATGTCGCCTGCTTTTAGGAAGCGTCTATCCAGTCTCAAATTCAAATCCTCACCCAAATCTTTTAGTATTTGGTCATAGTAGGTTGCCTTGTATACATTG
>DUPL01000062.1 GCA_012838385.1 Clostridiaceae bacterium | reverse complement strand
TTGAAGGCCCAAGGCGCACGCCCGTATGCATGCACACCCCATTGTTAAGAACAAGCTCTATATACTTGGGTGAGTTGAATCTTCCATCCGACCAGGGCGGTTGTTTGCCTGGGATGAAGTTTTCTATACAGCCTACCATGCAGTAATCCCTTGCATCTTCAAGGGAATATCCGTGCTTTAATAGTGCAGGGATATTTACATCATCGTTCATAAGAGCAGGATATCCGAGTCCTGTTCCTATGACCTTGAGACACTCATCAAGGAATTCATCGGGTATACCGCTGTATATTCTTGCAGACAGATTAGGTCCAGGGATATTGCATCTTTTTACTGCTTCAAGAATAACGTAGGAGAGTTCATTGACTCCGCCGCTCCCGTCTCTCTTTACTCCGCCTATTGCAATATTAACAACATCGTCTCCGCCGAAATATCTTACTTCCCCTATTTTATACAAAGTGCATGCAACCAGATCGATTGCTTCTTCTTTGCTTAATCTTTTTTCTACTATATCCTTAATATAGAAAGGATATAGATATTGATCCAGACGGCCGAGAGCCATTGCTCCTCTGCCTTCATAGAAAAATGCTATATATGTAAACCATACAAGCTGCAGAGCTTCCTGAAATGATGAAGGCTTCGCAAAGGATATCTTTCTGCAAACATCATGCACTTTCATAAGGCTTCTGTACTTTTCAGAATCCTCACTGAATTTCTTCGCTCTGTTCAAAGCTGCCTCTGCATATTGAAGGATCATTTGGCTAAAGGCCTTCATAGTAATTTCAGCAGATTCCAGAAAGACCATTTTCTTTTTGGAGTCCGGGTCATCCTTGTGAACAATCTTCGATTTTTCTATCTTCTCAAGAGTCCCCCCAATACCATCCGCAAGGAATGTATTGTAGTCAGGTGCATAATGATCCGCATTTGTTACAAAGGATCTTAAACCATAGCTTGCAACAATACCTGTGCAGTGGTTCAGATAGGCCTGATCTATTTCGTCATCTATAAGGCCTCTGACTGTTCCTGCAATCAGATCATTGTCATATACATATTTTTTATGTTTAGTAAACAGGGATGCAATCGCATAGGCCTTTGCTACAGGAACCTCACAGTCCAGGTGGTCTCTATAGCCTTCGTACATATATGCAAAGGTTACTTTTCTGGAGCTGTTGGGTTTCTTTTCTGCGATCTCCTGTTTCAGACAATCCAGTTTATTCGTCACTTTTATTCACCTACTAAAATGGTCTTTATATTCTTTGCAGCCTTAATATCCTCAAACGCTTCATTTACCTTACTTACCGGATATTCTGTTATCATCGAGTCAATAACAGGATGAAGTCCCGGATTTTCCTCAAGGAATTCAAGATAGCTTATAACATCAGAAACGGAATACTGGGATGAGCCTATTATCTGAATAGCTTTAAATGTTATAAGTTCAGGATTAAACATAACACCGCCGCTTGCAGAATACTGTCCGGGTACTAAATATACGCCTCTGTTTCTGAGCATCTGTATACCCTGGGGCACTGCATGCACATTTCCGCTTGCTTCAAACACTAAATCAGCTCCGAGTCCGTCACTTATGCTTTTTATATATGCTATTACATCATCAAGTGAGTTAATATCAAGAGAAAATACTTTACTTACACCGAAGCTTCTTGCAATCTCTTCTCTTTTTTCATCCACAAATCCTGTTATTGCAATAACATGCTCAATACCCATAGCAACCAGATATCCTGCTGCAAACATACCAACAGGTCCTAATCCCTGTACTACGGCCACATTAACATTTTCCATGCTAACATTCGCACGTTTGCCTAAATTAAAAGCATGTATTGCAGTTGAACCTGCACAGGCAAATACACTTACAGTCTTAGGATCCAGACCCTTTGGTACTTTAATCAGGTTCTTTACAGGTGAATAGTTAACTTCAGCATAGCCACCCCAGAAATGAGGGCTTTCCTCAGGATCTCCGCCATTTGTAACACCCATATTGATGCAGTTTGCATCATCACTGGTTTTACAAAGCAGGCATTCACCACAGGGGCATGCAATGTTTACAATAACATTGTCGCCTGCACTAATACCATATTTATTGCTGTCTTCAGCTGATATCTCTTCTACTTTTCCAACATACTCATGTCCGATTATCTTAGGAGGGACAATCCCAAGCTTTCCTCTGTGTATGTGCATATCCGTGCCACATACTCCGCTTGCTAATATAGAAATCCTTGCATATCCCTTTGGTGGAGTCGTAAGCTCATACTCACGGATCTCAAAAGGTTCATTTACTCCTGTAAACACAGCTGCCTTTGCCATATTTTTTCTCCTTTATACTTTTATTTTATGAATCAGCTTATATTCCTGGGTGCTGTAACCCGTGTATTTTTTAAATAAGCGGCTTAAGTAGGGCTCGTTATATAAGCCGACCTTTTCTCCTGCTTCTTTAAGTGACATATTGTAAACCAGTATCATCTCCGCTACTCTTTTGATCCTGTAGCTGTTAATATATTCTACTACTGTTTTACCTGTAAAGATCTTGAATATCTTACACAGGTAGCCTGTTGATATACCGAGATAGGATGCAATATCATTTGTAGATATATTCTCCTTTATGTTCTCCGCAATATAACCGATGGCCTTCTTACTGTATAATGAATATATTGGCATCGGGGTAAGGTCATACTTTAATCTTGCGATGCGTACTGATTCTGCGGTTATCATTGAAAAGAGGTTAAATAGTCCTGATATAAAGTATGTTTTATCTGAATTTATATCTGTCTCAAATTCTTTTATAAGTTTTTTCATTGCAACGGTTATCTTTTCTACCTGCATACCGCTGGGCATTTCCGATGCAACAATCAAAAACACTCCTGGCCGGTTATTTGCCTTACTTATTTCAATTACTTCATCCTCAGTGATCTGCTCAAGCTCATAGGGTACATTAACTGAAATAGTCGCATGACCATGTCCGGGATTATCCGAATATGCTTTAAGTGGCTTATTATGAGGTATAATATTTAATCCTCCTTCTTGGATTATATATGTATGATCCTCATATTGAATATTCATTTTTCCTCTTTCACACAGAACAATTTCAAAGGCATTAGGTATTACACCAAAATTAAAGTTGTACCTGTCCGTTGAAAAGAAATGGGCAAATTCAATTAACGGTATATTCTTAAAAGTATATATATTAAAGTGCATACCTAAACGTCCCTCCTTGTTATTCTATAAGGCAATTATATCTTTTATCCCTTTTGCTATCAATGAACTATTTTAATTTATGTGCACAATTTTAATTCATTATGCCAATTTCAGTGAATAACTATACAACTTTTAAAAGCAAAAAAGCTATACACCTTTTTAGATGTATAGCTTCATTTTTTTTGTTCAGTTAAACATTGTATAATTTTTTCTTAAAAACAAGGCTCAATAAAGCTCCGGCTGTTAATAGGGCAAAAACACTGTACAAACTAGCATTATCTCCTGTTTCTGTATTCGGTTCAGTATATGCAGCATACTCGCGTAATGAAACGCTGTTAACAGCATAGTTGCTGATACGGAGTGCAATAAGGGGTACGCTGAAATCCTTGCTGAGAAGAACATTATCCACATTCCTCAGTACATTTCCTGCACTGTCTTTTACTACTACCGATTTAAAGAACTTATTTGCACTTAAATCAGGATAAGTTGCTTCACCGGACATCTCAACTGATGCAAATTTCTGTTCATCAACAAAGAAATTTAAAACAGATCCGTCATCGGTCATTGTGATCTTGTGATAAGCACTTCCGAAATCTACACCCTCAAGCTTTATATCGATCCTTTCATTAGCCAGTTTAGTTTCAAGGTTATCTCTATAAACTTTAACATATATGCTAATAATGTCAGAACCCCAGCCTCCGGGTACAAGGAAAATCCCTGATGAACCCATATGTACGTTACTTGACCAGTCGGACAGATCGTGGGAGTAGAAGGCAATTACTTCTCCGTTACCTATTGTAAAGTGTTCTCCGGTAGTTCTTACAAACATCCCAAAGCACTGACCTGTACCTTTTCCTTCGATTTCAAATATGTATCTGTTAGTTAATTTGTACTTGGAAACCATCTGGGTAAAAGGACCAAAGTTTACAGCCTTTTGACCTCCGTCCATAAATACTGTCATGTTATGAGTCGGTTCTCCGCTTCCTCTTTCCAATACCCAGTGGTCTTCGATGTTTGCCTGTCCAACAAGGCTTTCGCCGTCGGGCAGATCTTCAAAATCATCCATTAAAACATCGATACCCTTTGTTCCATTAATGAGTTCACCCCATGTTCCAAGATGAGTGTCCAGATCGCTTGCCTGTACGCTAAAAGTCATGGCTATCGATAGCATAAACACACTCACAATTGTAATTACTCGTTTACACATTGTTTTTCCTCCCGTTATTTAGTTATTTTCTATTTTACTTTTTCTTTTTTCTCCTAATTGTATCTGAGATCAATAATCCGATTGCACCGGCAAAAAGCAGTGAAGAAACCAGGATAACTATAAACATAGTAGATACCTGAAATGTGTGCTTTCCATTTGCAGGTGTGAATACAAAAGTAAATCTTCCGTCAGGTGCTGCTTCTCCGTCTGTATAGAAGGACAATATATCACCGTCACTGCAATTATTATCCGCCCACTTAAAGTACAGATGGGGTTTGCCGCCCTCCTGACCAATGGCACTGCGCGGTACTGCTAATGTCATTACATTGTTTTTGATGTAATATTTTGCTTTACCTGTTTCTTCCCAGTTCCAGCCTCCAGTACTTTTCACGATGGTGCTGTAACCATTTTCCGGGGAAGTTATATTCACTGCATAGTCAAAACCTTCCCAGCTCTTATCCAGGCTCATGTTTTTCGTGCTAATGAATAAACGCATCCAGTCCGGATCTTTAGGATCAGTTAAATTATTTAAAGTCTCTACGTAGAAATATATGTAATCCTTATCATAAATCACTTTGGATACAACAACATCGTTACGAACACCTTTGTTTGTGTAGTGTGTATCTCCGTAGCCGTCTTCATCCCTGTCTTCAGCATATCCAACATAGTGGGTATATGCATAGGCTTTATTAAAAGCTTTTATGTTAGTTATATCTATTGTCTTGTATGTATATGTTATATCAGGTTTGCTTACACCTTTGTATTTTCTGATATTGGAGATCAGCTGATAATAGTAGTTATCCTTCAGATCACCTTTAGTCGGTTCAACATCCCTTGAATACTCATCTGTAAATACGTCGGGGAAAGCATTTTCAGTATATCCCCAGTCTTCATGTCTGCTTGCCTGCCATTCATTCCATCCGGTAACAAATATGAGGTCAGGATTTACTTCAATTGCATAATCCCATTGCTCCTGAAAGTTGATCCCATAGTATTTCGAGTTGGGATCTGTAGAGAAGCCGTTTATCATAGAAAAGCTTCTTCCATAGACATCTATACCATTCATTGCTGTACCGCCGTACAGGGCATTTGCATTCTGTGCAACTCCAACAGTGATCTGTTCAACAGTTCCGTCAGGTCTTACACCGTATTTGCACTGTGGATAAACGGATAACCATCCCCAGTAAGTGCTGTGGGCAGGCTTCGTTGTAAAGTATGACGGGTCACAGGGTCTGAAGGTAAAGAAATCAAGCATTTCTTTAAATAACGGATCAGACTGCTGACCCAGTATCTCGGGGTATGCCATAACAAGGGGCTTACCTTCCCAATAGAACCACAGGTCCTGGTAATTTCCACTCCTGTATATGTCAAGATAAAGGTTGTACATCATCTCAGCAGTTGCAACAAAAGGCGCAAAGTTCAGCATAAATGCTATTTTAGGAGTGTTGACACCTGCCTGCCTTGCTTCTGCAAAGGCTTCAAGCAATGTTGTATAACCACCGCGCCAGGTGTAGTTTGCGTTTGTACAGTCAAATACAATAACATCAACACCTGCATTTGCAAGCATTTCAGCATGCTTACGGTATACATATTTATCTAAAGATGTGTAGTAACCGTATAGCGGTTCATCCCAGAAATATGCGGCTGCCTTTTGCTCATACCATATCCTGTGCTTATAGTCATTCTTAGCCTCAGGATACTGCTTCATCAGATTTGTTAAGTTGATGGGCATACCTTCTATTTCAAAGTAATCATGAGCGATCCAGTAGAACATAGCCACATATTTGTTTTTCTTGCTGCTACCTACAGCCTCATAATCCGGTAACTCTCTTCCCAGAGCATCGATTGCATGCCATGTTTCCGGTTTTACATTACGTTGGTTGATCGGATGATCCTTCGGTAATTTTGGTTTCCTGGGATCACTGACCTTTTCCGGTTCCTTTTCTTTTGATAAAGGAGCAAGGCTAGTTGAAGGTTCACCGTCGTATGTTATCTTCATCGAGATATTTCCAAGTCCTTTATACCCATTCGTATAAGTTACTGTATGCTCAATATGGGTCCTGGTCTGACTAACCCCTATCCTTCCTTTAACATAATATACAACTGCAAGATATTCACCTTTTTCGGCTTCAACATTAAGGTTCAGCCATCTGTTGCCTAATACATCTTTAAAATCCTCTACTGCAACCGGCGCTGAGGATACGGTCTTTGAATAGCTTTCCTCCCATTTATACAGGGCGATCCTGCAGTCCTTTGTTGCACCAAAAGTTGTTATGTACACACTTACACGGGTTAGTTTATCAGTTGCGTTGAACCTTGTTCCGGCAGATCCATTCTTCTCGATATTGAAGTCACTCTTATCTCCTGTTGTATTGTAGAGGTTTATTGTGCTTCCTGATTTTGAATATATGACAGAACAGGAAAGTGCAAGACCCATAATAACGAAAAGGAATATCAGATATCGTTTTCTCATTTGCTTCTCCGGTTTTTATTATTTTTCTTTTGTTCTTCTTACGATTATAAATATTATTACACCTAAGGAAACGGCTCCGACTGCTGCGAAGACAATTATCAGCGGATCAACAGAAGCTTTATCTGTATTATTAGTTCCGCTCTTTGTTGCTGTAGGATTTACCTTTGGAGTCGCAGTTTCTTCAGGAGCAGCAGTTGCCTCCGGTGTTGGTGTTGGATCCGGTTCTTCATATTCAAGGATAATGTTATCGACCTGAGTAATTGTTTCTCTGTTGCCGATTGCAATAGTGGATCCGTTAGATGATACTCTCGTATTTTCAACAGTATAAAGGACATTATCATCTTTATCCTTTACGGTTACTGTCTTGAAATATTCATCAGAATCGTTTGTATCAGTATCATATTTGATGCCTGTACCTGACATCTCAACTTTTGCGATCAGGGTGCTGTTTGCATAAATTTCAACTTTGCTTTCCCCGTCATCTACAAACTTCAGGTTTACAAAAGCACTTGCAGGAAACTCAAAAGGAATGTCTGTGGTCTTCTGAGTTATGGTCATTGCTTCTTCTGTGTATATTTTTGTTATTACTCTTATTACATTTGGCAATAAGGTAACTGCTATACCGCTTGCTCCGAGACCGCTTGGTCCTGAACCACCGTTTTGTGAATACCAGTCTGACTCATAAAAGGGTACTACACTATCACCGCTGAATACACCGTTATAGAACAAATTCTCAGGTCTTACCGCTCTTACAAAAATTGCGTGATTTTCGTTCAGGTCAGTCTTCTTAACATCAATGGAGAATGTATAGGGTCCTACTATAGGATTAATTAAGAAGCTATCTGAATACCCAGAATACTCCAGATACTGATTATTTGCCTCACTGACTACTTTAATTTCACCTATCAGGCTTGATGTTTCAAACAGCTCATATAGTTCTGTATCAAGCATAGTAGTCCCTTCATTATCGCTTTCAAAGTCAAATTTCTCTTCTACTTTGATTCCAAATACATTTAAGCATAATGAAATATTAAGTAGTAGGATTACTGCTATTATCATTATTTTTTTCACACAAATAACCTCCTGTATGTTATTTAACTCGATATTATCATTGTACTTTAGTAATTAAATGCATTATTTTCACTTGCATGCACAATATTCACATGCTTTATTAACAAACTGTTCACCAGGAACAAGGAACTAAATGAAAAATTATTGGAAGAATACCTCTAACGCCCTAAAATCAATTTATTTTATCATTATTTGCTCATATCACTTAATGTATGATTTCCTGCTGCTCTTCCGGCAGTGGTACCTATGAGTTTCATGGCAGCGTTGTTATAATGGCCTACAGCTTCAGGATTGATCCATTTTTCATCCAGTGAAAGTTCACGGGTTATATCGGTCAGGACTATAAAGTCAGGATCAATGTCAGGAAGATTCAGCTGTGCATTCATTATTACTTCATCATATTCTCTGCCCACATTATGTATGGCAAAATATCCGACGCAGATTATCATAAATTTATCTATCCCTATATCACGCTTCAGATTGTTTTTCAAACTTATCATACCTTCAATGTATGACACGCCGTCTGTTTTTGCCCAGGCATCACTTTCGCCCTGGAGCCATATGAAATACTTTCTGTCAACGTTACCGGCTTTTTTCATTGCAGCACGTATCTTTTCCAGCATCTTTCCGTAACGTCTTGCTCCGTCCGGATTATTGTCAAGCCACTGAGCAAGTATTGTTGCTCCTTTGGCTGTATGAACAGCTAAGACTTCATTCCCGCAAATTTTTATATATTCATCACAGAAATACGGAACGAGTGATCCTCTGTTCAGATGGGATCTCAGTAACATATCCTCTATATCTTCTCCGACAGGGTTCTTAAGTTCTACAAGTTCATCTGTTAGCAGCCTGTATTCAACTGCTTTTTTTACTGCTTCATCACAAGGAACAGCTTCTGTCTGTCCCTGCATATTGCTTTGACCACTGAATATAAGTAAATCCATAACCTTAACTCCTTTTTATATATAAAATAGCGATGTGATTATATCAAGGCAGACAGGGTTGTCAATTGTCGATCTTAATTCATTTTACGGTTTTAATTTTCTACTTATATATATTGGCACCGCATATCCGATCTTCTCCAGATGCAAAATTAAACCACCAAATGAGAAAAATTAAAAAGTGCTTTTTCAAGTTCGCCAGATTCATATGTATATATGCGTCTGTATATAAGCGCCTTTATAAAGAAAAAACCACCCAAAGGTGGCCTTGTAGTCGGCGATATTACATGTCGCTCAGGCAGGTGAAGCAAATGATAAAGAGAGGCAAGAAACAATTACATTCTTATATTGACTTTTTGCACAAAAGAAGCACATATAAGAAAAGGGCCGCACATTGGAACAATGCACCGCCCCTTTTCTTATTTCTTCGGAAAGTCGTAGACTTTGCCATCGTATGTTACTGAAAATACATCATTTTCAACTTTGAACTTAACCTTGATTTCATCCCCGACTTTGATGTTTTCGTTTACCGGATTTTCCTCAAACACTTCTTCGACGACAAGGCTTAGCTCATCATCATTAACCTTGTATGTCCCCTTTATTGCTCCGTCCTTGTCCTTTATTTCAAACGTATTGTCGTCTTTCAGGATGATCGTCATGTTGTCATCCGCCCATGTGCCGACATAGGGCTTTTTTTCTTGTTGACAGGACACAAGAGCAACAATCAACAATAATGGCAATAAAATCTTGAAATGCTTTTTCATTGAACTAGCTCCTTTCATTTTTCTCAATAAAATCTTTGAACTTCTTGTTCATTTCGCTGAAGTTGTTAAAAGTACGTTTAAACATATAATTGTTATAAGCATTATACACTTTAGTATAGCTGCATTTCAAGAGTCCGGCGCATTTTCTAAACGAATTGCCCTTGCTGACGAGGGAAAAGACTATATACCCAAACATATTTTCATCATTCAAGGACTTGGATAAGATTTTCTCGCGTGTCTTTGGGAACATTGAAAAGAGATTCTCCGGTAATTTGAAATAATCAGCTAGTATGGAATTGATCAGCTTTTGATTAGGATCCTCTTCCATATTAATACTCTTTGACTCAGATAAAACTTCTTGATAATCGGGATATCCCCTGTTGAAAACAGCCTTTGCAAATTCGTATGGAGTCTTCCCGCAATTATAAACCATGTAGATTTCATCCTTTGAAATCAGGTCTCCGTATTCCCATTTGTCTGTCAGGAATGCTTTAATTCCGCTCCATTGGTATGTAATACAATCTGCAAAGTCTTTCTTGCCATCAATGGCAATAGCAAAAAATGTGTTCATGAAATCGTCGACAGACCTTATCATGCGAATTAACGCACTGTGCTCGGCAAAATTATCAATCATCGCCATAAAAACCGAGTAACTTGCAAAGAAAAGCCTAAGATCTTTTTGGATATTGCAAAGAGTGCAATTGCCTATAATCAGTTGTAACGAATCGTCTGAACAACTCACTGCATAAATCTTATAGCCTTTTTCTGCAAAATGCCTCCTCAAGGTTCTGAAACAACGATGTTTTGAGTTGTTTCCTAAAAAGAGATCATCGCCTTGAAGTTTTACATGAAAGCCAAATTCAGGTATGTCCAGTTCACCGTCTAAAACATAATCAGAACAATACACTTTACTAATATCCACTTTATTCCTCCTTTTTTTCGTTATTGATAGTTATATATTAAACATAAAAACATATGTTGTCAACCTTTAATTTTAATATATTTCACACGAAATGCATAGATGCTATAATTTGAAATTAAAGGTAATAAATTAAAAATATTTACAAATGCAATTTTCAAATGATATAATACATACCAAATTGGGATAATTATATATCAAAAAAAGACTATGAAATATTGTACCTAATGGTATAATATATATATATTACATACAAAAAGAAGGATTGATGAGATGAAGAGCGAAGAAAAAGAAATCAAACTCAGAAAATTTATAATTATTTTGGCAATAGCAGCAATGTGTCTTGTTATGGCAACAATTTTAAATGAATGCGCAAGAGACTTGGACTCATTGGCACATAAACCAACAAGTTCACCTACGGACGAGCCGATTAATACGGCGACCCCTGAAGCAAGCCCTACACCGAATCCAACTGAGACTGCAACAGAAGAGCCCACTCCAACACCGACACCTACTCCAACCCCAACACCAACATTCGTTCCTGATGGCGAATACTCGCAAAATGAAAAGTATTTTGGGAAGAAAGTTATTGTGTTAACCTTTGATGACGGTCCGCATAGAATAATCACAGACAGGCTGTTGGACGGATTGAAGGAGAGAGGAGTTAAAGCAACATTTTTTGTAACAGCAATAGGAAGAACTAATTCAGACTGGGAATCTGATAAAAGGATACTTAATAGAATGATAGAAGAAGGACATGAGATAGGAAATCACACGCAGGAACACAAAAGGTTGACTGAGATATCCGATGAAGAAATCAGGGAACAGCTTGGAATAGTACATGAACGTGTCAAAGAAATGACAGGTTATGATATAAAAATTTTCAGGCCGCCTGGGGGGGATGATAACGAAGCCGTACGTGAGGTTGCAAATATGCCATCCATCAAGTGGAGCGTGGACACAAGAGATTGGGAGCATCTGAACGAGACTGCCTTGATGAAATACGCAGAAGAAAATGATATGACGTATGAGGAGGCAAGACAGGATAGAATCCAATATATATTGGATGCTCTAATGCGAAGAATATATGATACGGAGATTTCATACAACAGCATAAAGCATGGGTCAATCCTGCTTTTCCATGACTTGTATGATGCTACTGTAGATTTGGTTCTTGCCTTGGTTGATGAGCTGATGGAATCCGATGAATATGTATTCCTAACTGTAAGCGAGGCTATAGAATCAGAAGGAATCGTTCCGGTATCAGGACATGTATACGATACAATATGGCCACGTCAAAGCGTGTAAATAATCAACATAGTGTAAATGGCAGTGCAATATAATTTAGGGACCAACTTTTTTAGGGGGAAAAATATGGTTAAGTTAAAAAGGAAGTTTGGAGACAGATATGACGGATATAGAGTAAGAAATGTAGATCCGTTTTTTCTCCTCATACCTTATATAATGAAAACAAGAGTAGACAGCCAGGTCTATTTTTCCGACAGGATAGAGATAACAGAATTGGAGAGGTTTGTGAGGAAACATGCGGGAACGGACATTAAAGGATTGAAAATGTACCATGTTCTAACCGCTGCCATTGTAAGACTTTTATCCCAGAGACCTTATCTGAACAGATTTGTATCAGGAAACAAGTTATACGCACGCAACCACATCAGCATTTCCATGTCGGTGAAGAAGAACATGACGGAAGAGGCTGAAACTACAGTAGTAAAGCCAATGTTTGAGCCTACGGATTCACTTTCGGACATAGTACGGAAATTCAGTGAAGAAGTAGATAAGAACAAGATAATTGAAGCTCAGAACCAGACGGATTTTACAGCAAAACTAATAGGGCGCCTTCCAAGTTTCTTAATCAGGGGAGTCATCACAATACTTCACAACATGGACAAGATTGGTCTTCTTCCAAAGGCCATAAACAAGGTAAGTCCCTTCCATACAAGTGTATTCATAACCAACATGGGCTCTCTTGGAATCAAATCAATATACCATCACATATATGAATTTGGAACCACTTCGATATTTGTAGCAATGGGAAAGAAATATTCAAGAATGGAATTGGACAATGATGGTAATGCTATAAAAAGAAAGTATATTGATATAAAAGTGGTGGCAGATGAACGTATATGTGACGGCTATTATTACGCTTTGTCAATGAGGATGCTTTCTAAAATTCTGAAAAATCCTGAAATTCTTTTGGATAAACCTGATACTATAATGCTGGATGATGGTATAATATTAAAGGGAAGATTAAGTAAAGAGCAAATGGAGAGTCTTGATGACTATTCATATACTGTACCAAAAGAAGACATGGATATAGGAGAGTTAAAGAAGGAGATAATATGAAAAGGAATCATTGTGGCATTCTTGTGATGATAATAGCTATCTTTCTTACAATAAGTTTTGCAGGCTGCTCATCGCCACAAAAGGAAGATGGCAAGCATATGGACAATGAAGAGAAAGAGCTGTATGGAAGAATTGTTCCTCCAGAAGGGTTTGTGGAAGGAACGAGTGAGACAGAGAATGTTATGGCGACGTACAAAAAGGACATGGCCAACATTACTCTACTGCGCACCTATGTTGGTTCTGATGAAACGCTTGAAGAGTATGTGAGGGACAGTAGGGAAAAGTATGAAGACGATGTACTTCACTTCATGGAGTTTGAGTTTGTGGACACGGATGGACTAGAATATTCAGGCAGCGACAAGGATGCAATAGCCTTTGAAGCTCTTCAGGACAAAGTGATGCGAAAGTACTGGGTCGTTATTGTATTGCATGCTGAATACGCTTTTGAGATAATATGCAACGCTCCGAAGAATGAGTTTGATGAATATGCAACCAGTTTCAATGCAGCAATATCTTCCTTTGAAATATTTGAAAGTAAATAATATCTCTTTTGTATATTGATTAACTGACAAGCTCAAGAACACGGGCTTGTCTTTTTTTATGTAATTTTACTTGTACAAACCTGTATAATATTTGCTTGTCATGAATAAAATTCACTGAGGCATCTGCCGCCAACAATACTGGAAAGGTGAGTTGAGTTACTTGGTGGATAAAATGATAGGACTTACTTCAAAAGAAGCGCATAACAGACTCTTGAAGTATGGGAAAAACAATATTCAGGTAAAGAAAAAAGTGCCTGCTATTGCCATTTTCTTTCAGCAATTTATTGACGTTATGACAATAATACTTATGTTCTGTACCGTGATATCCGCATTCATGGGAGATCTCGTAGAAGCTGTTGTCATGATATCAATTGTTGTTTTAAATGCTATACTGGGTTTTGTCCAGGAGTTCAGAACGGAAAGAACCATAGAAGCATTAAGGAACATGAGTGCTCAAAAGGCAACGGTTATTCGTGACGGAGCGGAAATCCATATACCTGCTGAAAACATAGTGCCGGGAGATTTGGTTGTGGTAAACTCCGGAGACAAGGTGCCTGCTGACGGTAAAATTATCGAGTCGCCAGGAGTTAATGTGGACGAATCCATGCTTACCGGGGAATCAATAGCTGTATTCAAGGAGGAAGGTACTCTTTATGGAGGCACACTTGTAACCAGCGGGCATGCAATAATGGAAGTAACAGAGACGGGAATGAAAACCGAGATGGGAAAAATCTCGCAAATGATACAGGATGTAAAGGAAGAGGAAACTCCTTTACAGAAAAGACTTGCTGCAATTGGTAAATATATTGTAATTTGCTGTATTGTTGTTTGTATTGGTGTTGTGATAGTTGGTCTTGTAAGAGGTCAGCCAGCACTTGAAATGCTACTTGCGGGAATAAGCCTGGCTGTGGCTGCGGTGCCGGAAGGATTGCCTGCAATTGTGACCATCTCCCTTGCTCTAGGAGTTCAGCAGATGGCAGAAAGAAACGCTCTTATACGAAAACTTCCTGCTGTGGAGACCCTGGGAAGCACCAACATAATCTGCTCGGACAAAACCGGTACACTTACCCAGAATAAAATGACAGTCAGAAAATTCGTTACACTGGGCGAAGTTTTTTCGGGCACAAACTATGAAGTGGACGAAAAGAGACTCTTTGATATATCCAGATACGCCAACAATCACAGTGACGCAACAGAACTCGCATTGATTAAAGCAACGGAAGCCCATGGAGACGACAGGTTTGAAAGAATAGGAGAAATACCTTTTGATTCAGCCAGAAAATGCATGTCTGTTATAGTACAGGATAAAAACGGTGCTCGGTACATTTTCACAAAAGGCGCTCCGGATGTGGTTGTAAGGAAAAGCACGTTTTATCAGGAAAACGGAGCAACAAGAAAAATGTCAACTTCAACTCAAAGAAAAATCATGCTGCATAACAACCAGCTTGCCCGGGACGGTTTGAGGGTTCTTGCCATGGCGTGGAGAAAGCTCGGTCCTGGTGATAATCTACCTTATGATGATCTGGAAAAGGATCTTGTCTTTGTAGGTATGGCAGGTCTCATTGATCCTCCAAGACCCGAGGTCAAGGATGCGGTTGCCTTGTGCAAAAAGGCTGGTATAAAGACAATTATGATAACGGGCGACCATAAGATTACTGCCAGTGTGATTGCAAAAGAACTGGATATAATGCAAAAGGGCGATAGAATAATTACGGGAGAAGAACTGGAAAGGATGAGTGATACAGAACTTGAAAATGTTGTTGAAAAAACAGCAGTATTTGCAAGAGTTCTGCCGGTACATAAACTTAGAATAGTAAGAGCGCTTAAAAAGAAAAGCCATATAGTCGCCATGACAGGTGATGGTGTAAACGATGCGCCTGCCGTTAAAGAAGCAGATATAGGGATTGCCATGGGTATTAGTGGTACGGATGTAACAAGAGAAGCATCAGCCATGGTTCTTATGGATGATAATTTTGCCACAATAGTTTCGGCAGTAAGACAAGGTAGAGGAATATATTCAAATATCAAGAAGTTTATTAGATACATGCTTTCATGCAATTTGGGCGAAGTTATAACAATGTTTGTAGGTATTATGATAGGTATACCTCTTCCACTTCTTCCTATACAGATTCTGTGGGTAAACCTTGTAACGGATGGTCTTCCCGGTATTGCCTTGGGTCTTGACCCAGCGGACAAAGACATAATGGAAAAACCTCCCGTCAAGGCAACGGACAGCATTTTCAACATGGTAATGCTTTGGAACATAACTTTCCGAGGTATTCTTACGGGATTGTGTACACTAGGCTCATATTTGGCGGTGTATGAAATGACGCAGCTGGTATCTTATGCTAGAACGGCGGCCTTCATTACACTGGTTCTTATCCAGCTGGTGTACTCCTTTGAGTGCAGAAGCGATACAAAGGTATTGGGAGAAATTGATATACGTGAAAACATGCTCCTTATTGCAGCCAATGCAATATCGCTTCTAATGATGCTGGCGGTAGTGTACATAACTCCCCTGCAAATAATTTTCAGAACGGTACCGGTATCAATAACCGAGTGGATGGTAATACTCGTATTTACAGCCATAGGTCCCGTACTGGGAGGATTGTTTCCTGGACATATTTTTGCCCGCCTTGATAAGAAACACAAAAAGTAGTACAATGATACCATTGGAGGAGAAAAACAATGGAATTCAATGTACAGGAAGAGTTAAACAAGGTTCCTTCAAAACCCGGCGTATACCTGATGAGAAACGCAAAAGATACGGTAATATACGTTGGAAAAGCAAAAGTGTTGAAAAACCGACTGAGGCAGTACTTCCAAAAAGGTGCTCACAACGAGCGCGTTACAAAAATGGTTTCGAATATAAAGAGGTTTGAATATATAGTAACGGATAGCGAATATGAAGCATTAATTCTTGAATGTAATTTGATTAAACGCTATAAACCCAAATACAACGTCCTTCTCAAAAATGACAATGACTACCCATATATCAAGGTAACAGTCAATGAAGATTTTCCAAGAGTTCTTTTGGCAAGAAGGGTTGAAAACGATGGTGCAAAATACTTTGGACCCTACTACAGCTCGGCAAGCGTATATACTACAATTGACGCATTGAATAGAATTTTCCCATTAAGAAGTTGCAAAAAGGACATAAGGGAAGGAAAAAAGGACAGGGTTTGTCTTAATTATCATATTGGGTTGTGCTCGGGACCTTGCGGCGGTCATATCACCAAGAAAGAGTATGGTGAGATAGTTCAGCAGGTAATTGACTTTCTATCCGGCAAAGCTGATTACATCAAGGATATGTTGGAGCGGCAAATGCTTCAGCATGCTGAAAGGCTGGACTTTGAGATGGCAGCGGTATACAGGGAAAGATTGAAGGCTTTGAATATGATAACCGAAAAACAGAAAATGGCGTCCATATCTGAAGATGATTTTGATGTAGTTGCAATAGCAAAGAATGATGTGGATGCATCTTTGCAGATATTCTATGTAAGGGATGGAAAGGTATCAGGCAGGAATAATTACTTCTTCCCGGGTTCCGGACTGGAAGAGGATGCTGAGATTGTTGTATCGTTTATAAAGCAGTTTTATGATGATAACAAATTCATACCCCCAAGAATATATTCCGAAACACATATAGAGGAAGAGGAGAAGAGTCTGCTTAGCAGCTGGCTGACAGAAAAAAGAGGATACAAATGCGAAATAATTATCCCTCAAAGAGGAGACAAGCACAAGCTTGCCCATATGGTGAAGGAGAATGCAAAAATATCCCTGAAGAACATGGATGTCAAGAATTTTGACTCTTTGGAAAGACTAAAGGAAGTGTTGGAACTAGAAAGCATACCTCTTAGAATAGAGGCCTTTGACATATCCAACACCGGTGACAGCGAGATAAATGCTTCCAGGGTTGTTTTTGAAAAAGGAAGGCCTAACAAGAAGGAATACAGAAGATACAAGATAAGGACCTTGGATGGAAGGGACGACTATAGAGCAATGAGAGAGGTCATATCCAGACGCTTTGGAAACAGTGAGGAACAGCTGCCCGACCTTGTACTTGTAGATGGAGGTCTTGGACAGGTAAACTCGGCTCTGGAAGCGCTGGAGGAGCTTGATATAACTGTGCCTGTGTATGGAATGGTTAAGGACAACAAGCACAGGACGAGGGGAATAGTAAGCGAAAGCGGTGAGTTTCAGCTGAACAAGGACCCTGACTTGTGGAGATTCATATCGTCCATACAAAACGAAGCTCACAGGTTTGCGATAGAATATAATAGAAAGCTGACAGAAAAGAGGTACAAGAAAAGTGCACTAGATGACATTCCCGGCATAGGAGAGAAAAGAAAGATGAATCTTTACAAGCATTTTGGCTCAATGCAAGGTATAAAGGATGCAAAAATTGAAGATCTTCTAAAAGTCAAGGGAATGACAAAACAAGCTGCGGAAAATGTGTATAAACATTTTCATTCGGAGGAGGTGGACTAGTGTCCGTATACGCCATATCAGACCTTCATCTAGCTTTTTTCACCGAGAAACCCATGGACATATTTGGTGAACATTGGGAAGATCATGCAGCCAAGATAAAGGAAAACTGGACAAGGGTCATTAGGGAGGACGATTTGGTTGTCCTGCCTGGGGACATATCTTGGGCAATGACTCTGGATGAGTTTCTTTCAGACATTATGTTCATCGAGGAATTGCCGGGATATAAAATAATATCAAAAGGCAATCACGATTATTGGTGGCAGACAGCTAAAAAATTAAGGGAGTTTAAAAACCAGCATAATATTAAGACTGTTACTTTTCTTCACAACAATGCTTACATTTTTGAGCATGAAGGAAAGGAATACGCCATTTGTGCAACCAGAGGATGGAAGTGTCCTGGTGATAGTGATTTTACCCAGGATGACATGAAAGTGTATAAAAGGGAGATGCAAAGGCTTGAAACCTCCATCAAGAAAGGAAGGAATGGAGATAGGGAAATGCTGGTGTTTATACACTATCCACCTTTTAACAATAAAAAGGAGGAGTCGGGATTTACTGAAATATTGGAGAGATATGGGATTAATAGATGTTTTTATGGACATTTGCACGGCAAAATGGTGCATGAAAAAGCTCTCATTGGAAAACTTAATGATGAGAGCTTGACGGAATATTATCTGGTTTCATGCGATTATTTAGGATTCAATCCTTTTAAGATTCTTTAGTTTGTGATCAGGCACCAGGACATTGATTGCATTTGGCACAACCTCTGCCCTGAAAGGTAGACTACCTCCCAGTTCCCCATCGTAATCGTAAGGAATTGAGATGGATTCATCCATACATGAGATGGTTAGGGATTTTGTTTGAAAATACTTTACTTTCGGATGCTGGATATGTGTGTTCATCCTAATCTGCATCATCATAGGGATGATATCCACAAAATCCGGCTTTTTTATTAGTATCACATCCAACAAACCGTCATTAATTCTTGCCTTAGGCAGAAGGCCGGAAAAACCACCTACATTGGGAGAATTCGAAACAATAAAAAGAAAGACATCTTCTTCAATCTTTTTGTTGTCATACTCAACCTTTATAGGGAAGCTCTTGAATTTGTATGTGGTAAAGTCCTTTGCACCCTCCAGATAGTATGCAAATCTGCCCAGGGCTGTTTTGGCTTCTATGGAAACCTTGTGGGCTACCTCGCTCAAGGTGCCTCCTGCAGTAACATTAAGAAAATATTCGTCGTCGTTCACCTTGCCTACGTCACAAGGAACAACATTGAAGCTTTTTATCATTTTGCACAGTCCGACTGTATCTCTGGGGAGTCCCAGGTGTGTAGCAAAATCGTTCATGGTACCTGCGGGAAGGATGCATAATGGAGTTTTAGATCCTCCTTTTATAAGACCATTTACAGCTTCGTTTGCCGTACCATCCCCACCAACCACCATAACAAAGTCATACTCTCCAGGCTTGATGTCAAGTGCAATCTTGTATGCGTCATACTTTTCTGTTGTGTACTGCAGATATGCACCTGTAAGAACTCCTTCCGAAGATAGCTTGTGCATTGCCATTATGGCAGAGCGTTGGAAGTTCTTCATTCCAGAAGATGGATTGACAATAACCTTACACTTCATTTATGTTACCTCCGGTTAAAATATAACAATGGTTTTATTAATATCATTTATATCATAGGCAATTAAGCTGCCTCCGTTGTCGGTTGTATAGCTGTAAATAAATGTTTCGGATACATATATGTCTGTGGATTTTCTGTCAATTAATAGGCTGCTTGCGCCAGTCTCGGTATCTATCCTGTACAAGCCCTGGTCTTTCTTCAATCCGGATGTGCTTCTTACGTATCCATCAATATACAAATACTTATCATTGATATAATATGCGCTGGAGTTCAAATTAATATCTGAAACCGCATGATAAGTTTTTTCATCCAAGTCGTACCTGTACATAGGCATTTGGCGGTTTGTAGCTGCATGCTGCTTGAAGGTATTGAAGTATATATTCCCGCCCAGTATGTGTAGGTCATAAGCCTCATCGAAGTACAGCACGTTGACTTCAGTTTCCTCTCCCGTTTCATCCAGATAATAGATTCCAAGGCCTGCTCCGCCTGAGAAGAAAATAGTGTCATCATGAACGAATATGTCGTAGAAGAACATGTCCTCCTTTGTGTTATGGTACACAAGTTCCACATCCTGGCCGTCCTTCTTCATCCTGCTGATGCCATCCGGAGAGGTATAGTAGATATAATCGTTGTAAAGAAAGATTGACGAACCTGCTTCTGTAGATATCTGTTGTCTGTCGGAACCATCCTTGTTAATTCTGTAAATACGTCCGTCGTTTCTGTTTCTGTAGAACAGATACTCTCCGTCTGTTACAAGCTCTTTGACAAAATCATCAGACAGTTTCACCAGCTTCTTTGTTTTCAAATCGAAAGAATAAAGTTTTGATTTGTCCTTGTAATTCTGGAAGTAAACAACTCCATCTACCTCCACTAGTGCTATCTCATAACCTAGATTGTATCTGTCCCTGTCATAATTCTTTTTGTAGTTTTCAACTATCGCATATATGACAAGGGAAACCAAAACCACACAGACAAGAACCATGGCTGCAATACCTCCCAAGCGGGCTCTTTTTGCGCTCTTGCCTGATTTGGCAAGCCTTCTGATATATTCCAGCTCCGCATCCTTGTCGGTAAAGGTAATTTCATCCTCCGACAGATTTAATACTTCGTGACTTACAAAAGAGACCCTTGTCTGTTTGTCTGAAAGAATCTGGTCATAAACATCAGGTGCGGAGGATGTAATATCCCTCCTGATATATTCAAGGATATCACTTGCACTTCTTTTTACATTATCCTTTTTGCGAAGTTCTTTTAATCCACGCTTGTACTCATTTCTGGCAGATGCATGATAATACCACAGAAGATTTGCAATCTCCTTCATGGATAAACCAGACATGGCTTTAAGGACAATAATGGAGCCTCTATCGTTTTTCAAAGATGACACGGTGTCTCTTACAGCTTTTGACACATTGTCGAGCTTTCCTTCCTTCAAGGCCGCATGTATGTCCTTGTCGTGAAGTGCGTTAATAGAAAGGTTTTTGGTAATATCCAAAAGCCAATATTCAGCGTTAATATCAGTATCATATGTGTTGGCAAACTGTTTTACTCGTCTGTAGGTTTCGATAGTAATGTCCCTTGCCAGCACTCTGTCTCGTACAAGAGAAAGGGCAAGACCATAGACAGTGTGATGAGTCTTGTCGTAGAGTTCTTTTAGATCTTTCTCCTCGTTTTTTGATATGCCAACTATAAGGTATGCAAAATCCAATCCATTCACTCCCAAAAAATTATAACAATATATTATACCCCAAAAACAGACGTATGACAAAATCTACTTGCTTAATTATACCATCCGGAGACTTTCTTAGGCAAGACTAGAGCATGGGTGCAAAGACATGCAAAATGGACTGGATGAATCTATAGTACAAAGGTCTTTTTTTCCACTCTTCATACGTTATTTCCCTGCACATGTCCAGAGTTTCCAGGAAATCTTTCTTTATATCAAACACGGAATCGGTACCACACAGCCATACACCGTTTTCAAAATGCAGATAAAACGACCTGAAATCCATGTTAATTGTGCCAACTATTGCCGTCTCGTCATCACACACCACATTTTTCGAATGTATAAATCCTGGCACATACTCATAAATTTTCACACCGGTTTCAAGAAGCACACCGTAGAAGGTTCGCGTTACCGCAAAAACATACTTCTTGTCAGGAATACCTGGAGTTATTATCCTTACATCAATACCGCTCTGGGCAGCCAGCCTAAGACTGGTTACCATTTCATTGTCCAGAATGAGATACGGCGTTGTAATGTAAATATATCTTCTTGCAGTGTTTATCATCTGCATGTATGAAAATTCTGCCGGATTGTTTGGGTTGTTAAGTGGCCCGTCAGAAAAAGGCTGTACATAGCCTTTATGAATTATACCTGAATTATGTATATACGTAGGCTTAAATTTTGTATAATCACAATCCGCTGGATATGATTTTGCTGCAGCATAGCTCCATATCTGCAGAAACATGACCGTAAGACTCCAGACACCTTCGCCTTTTAACATAATTCCTGAGTCTTTCCAGTGGCCATATGCTTCAACCCTGTTAATATACTCATCCGCAATATTTATCCCACCGGTAAAAGCGGTGTTTCCATCAATTACACAAATCTTCTGATGGTTCCTGTAATTCATGTAAAAGTTGTTTATTAAAGGCTTTATCGGATTAAAAACAACAGCCTTTATGCCATGCTTGCGAAGTTCAAGGTAATACTTTTTTGGTAGCGTGGATATGCAGCCAAAGTCGTCGTAAACAAGTCTTACCTCCACACCCTTGGACACCTTCTCTTTGAGAACCTCAAGAAGAGTGTCCCACATGTGTCCTTTTGAGATTATAAAAAACTCAAGAAAAATGAATTTTTCTGCCTTCTTGACTTCTTCCAGCATTGCTTCATAAAACTTGTCCCCCTCAGAGAAATATACGGTTTCCGTATTGTTGTATACAGGAAATCCGGATTCAAGCAAGAACTTTGTGACCCTGCTTTGGGAAGGATACTCCTTCAGGATGGATTCCTCGACGTCCTTGAATCTTTTGTACAAAGGTACCGTCATTGTACTAAGTTGCGCAATTCTTCTTTTTGTATTATTGGGGTTTCTTCCTCTTCCCCACATGATATAGAAAAGAAGTCCCAAAAAAGGGATGGATAGTATCAATACAATCCAGGCAATCTTGTATGACGGATTGGACTGGTTTGATACAATTCTCATAGCGGTAACGGCACTTATTCCTTGAAATACGATATATGCGGACAAGGCAAAAACATTTAATGAATAAAGGGCATATATAAGGAAGACAATCTGCACAAGAAACACTGTTAAAGCAGCAATTATTCTTACCAGACTTGCTTTTTTTCTCTTTGGAAGGTCCATTGTGTGCAATTTGTCCAACTCAGTCTTTTTATGCATTTCTTTTCCTCATTTCCTTTCTTTCAATCAATGGTTTTGCCGCATATCTGTTAAAAATCATTGTATTGAAAAGGTAAAGTAAAACTACTAACTTATGTTTGAATAAAAATATTTCTATCCTGTCCAATTTGGAGTAATATGATTTGTCGACTTTTCTTAAAGCATCATTAAAGAAATCGTCTTGAACCATTTCCCTCAAAAGAACAAGCTTTTCTTTTCTTGATATTCCAAGCATAAACGAGCCCTTCATAAGCCTGAAGGCGTTTTTTACAAACCAGTTGTAAAAGGTTGTTTTGGATTGCTCATCGTCTATACCCCATATGCCCAGATGCCTGAAAACTTCTTTTCTAACCGCAGTGCTGCTTTTGAAAATTGTTGGATCAAACTTTTTGGTCATACTTTCACGGTTTGTGGTTCTGTAGTTGTAAAGAGGCACATCAAGATATAGAATACTTTCAGCTCTTGTGAATATCTGAAGGGAAATGTATAAATCTTCTTCTCTTCTTATCCATAGGAAGTTTGGATCCCTTTTTATGCTTTTTAAAATGTCTGCCCTTATTGCCTTTATCCAAACGGAATTGAGCTCGTTTACTGTTATGAGTTTTTTGTAGAATTCGTGCATGTTATGCTTGTCAAAGAAGGTGTTGTGCTCAAACACGCCTTCTATTGTAAATTTTCCTTTTTCATCGACATTGTACCATTTGTACATGCACAAATCGCAGTTTGTTCTCTTTATGGCTTCATACACTGTTTCGAGCAATATGGGCTCAAAGTAGTCGTCTGAGTCCAAAAAAACACAATATTCTCCTGTTGCAAGTGAAATTGCCTTGTCTTTTGCAGCAATGGGGCCTTGGTTTTCCTGATGGTGGACCTTGACACGCGCATCCTTTTTTGCGTAATCATCCATTATCTGTACACAGTTGTCTGTGGAGCCGTCATCTACAAGTATCAGCTCAAAGTTGGCATAGGTCTGGTTCAATACCGATTCTATGCACTGTGTTATATATTTTTCTTCGTTGTAAACGGGAGTAATTATACTAAAAAGCACGATAAAATCCACCTCTCTCAATGAACACTGTTATTATATGCAATACAAGTAAATAATTCAAGCTTGACTAATTACGTGTAACTGGGTACGATTAATGGTAGAAATGTCAAGGAGTGATTGTTTTGACCATATGCATCTTGATGGGACCTTATCCAACTGATGAAAATCCAATTAATGCGTTTACTGACATGTTGGTTACCGAAATGGCAAACCAGGGTGTTAATTGCGTGGTTATTGCGCCACAGAGCAGGACGGAACATTTTTTTTGGAAGACCAAGCCTGCTCCACTGGTAAGGGAGAAAACAGCACCCAATGGCAACAAGATAACGATATATTCACCAGTTTACAACTCCTGGTCGGCAAAGAGCATATTGGGGTTCAATACAGCAAGACTAACGCAAAGAAGTTATGAAAGAGTTGTATTGAAAGAGTATGTTAAAAGAAATATTAAGGCGGATGTGTTGTATGGACAGTTCTTTTCTCTGGGCGGTCTTGCTGCGGCAAAGCTGGGGGACATGTTCGGTATACCTGCTTTTGTGGACAACGGTGAAAGTACATTAAGCAGCCTTGACATATTGAATAGGAAGATGGTTGTCGAGAGAATCAAAAAGCTTTCAGGCATAATATCAGTATCTAGTGAGAACAAAAGGGTTCTTTTGGAGAGCGGTTATGTAAGCCCCGAGTTTGAAGATAGAATGATTGTTGCTGTTAATTGTATTAATGAAAGCATGTTTTACAAAACCGACAAACAAAAGATGAGAAAAGAGCTTGGTTTTCCAGAGGATGCATTTATCGTAAGCTTTATTGGCCATTTTATTGAAAGAAAGGGCACTGCAGTTTTGACGGAAGTTTTAAAGGATATGGATGATGTATACTCGATATTCATCGGGAGAGGTCCTATGGTTCCGGATATTAAGAACATGCTCCACTGTGGTACCGTACCCCATGAAAAGGTATACATGTATTTGAATGCATCTGACGTGTTTGTACTTCCCACACTGGCGGAAGGGTTGTGCAATGCAATCCTTGAAGCGCTGGCATGTGGTGTGCCAGTTATATCTTCCGATTTGCCCTTCAACTACGATGTACTTGATGACAGCTGTTCGATTTTGGTGAATCCGAAGAACAAAGATGAGATATATAGTGCCATTCTTCGTCTTAAGGAGGATGAGGAGCTTAAAAAAAGGCTTTCCGAAGGAGCCCTTGAAAAAGCCTCAAAGTTTTCATTGAAAAACAGAATTGCCAAGATTTTGGAATTTATAAACAATAACATCTAGTCGATTCTGTTTATTTGAAACATTGCCATAACTGTTACGCCTATTATGCCGCCAACTATTAATCCCAACAAAAACATCATTGTAAACAACCTCCAAAATTTAGTATTATTATTCTGTACGCAATTTTTAAAATTATGCATTTCAGGTAGAATAAATTTACAATTTTCTTGCAAAAACTATTCCAAAGTGTTATTGTATCTTTTGAGGTGGTATTAAATGCAAGCTATAATTCTTGCTGCGGGCTTCGGGCAGAGATTGGCCCCTGTAACGGAAGATCTGCCAAAAGCGCTTGTTGAAGTCAACGGGCATCCTTTGCTTGTGAATGCGCTTAATCTTTTGTCGGAATTCGACATAGACGAGGTAATAATTGTAGTAGGACATCTTCGTGAAAAAATTATCCAGAGAATAGGAACTGTCTACAAGGGTATGAGGATAACTTACGTGGATAACCCCCGCTACAGGGAAACCAACAATGTGTACTCCTTCTATCTAACCAAGGATTATATTAGAGATGACGTAATCATGCTTGAGTGTGATTTGTTTTTTGACAAGCCGTTGCTAGAAAAGGTTGTCAGAGGTGAAGGAGACTGCAGCATACTGGTAAGCCCATATAACAGGGCAACCATGGATGGAACAGTTATTCGCACAGATGGCGACAAGGCAAAGGCTCTTATTATCAAAAAGCACCAAATTAAAGACTTTGATTATTCAGGCTACATGAAAACAGTAAATGTGTACAAGTTTAAGAAGGACTTCATGCTTAATCATTTCTTGCCGGCTGTCAGTACCTATGTGCAATATGAGTCAGTAAACAGCTATTACGAACTTGTTCTCGGTTCTTTGATCTATTATGGAAACAGTGATATCAGGGTTGTTATGATTGAGGAAGATGCGTGGGCGGAAATTGATAATGCTGAAGACCTTGCAAGAGCAGAAAAAAAGTTTAAAAGGTGAGTAGATTGTACAAGGATGTAATTGGTATTGTGGGAGGAATGGGTTCCTTTGCGACCTGTGATCTGTTTAGACGACTTATTGAGGCTTTCCCTGCTGAGAAGGAGTGGGACAGACCAAGAATAGTTATTGACAACAACTGCACAATGCCAAGCCGGGTTAGAGCAATAATTTATAAAGAAGAAAGACCAAAGCTTGTAGAACTTTTGACAGAGTCAGTTATCAATCTTAGAAACATGGGATGCACCAAGATAATACTGGCCTGCAACACATCCCATGTGTTTCTTGAGGAGATATACGAACTGTATGAGAAAAAGACAGGTAATCAGAACTGTAATATTATGAACATGATTGAGATAATTGCAGAAAGTCTTCATGCCCAAGGTATAAAAAAGGTTGCTTTGATGGCAACGGAAGGAACAATGGACTCGAAGATATATGACGAGTATTTGTCAAAGTACGGAATTGAGGTCATACCTCCTAAAAAGGAAGATTATGTAGAGTTTCGTTATCTTATTGAATGTGTCAAGCAGAACAAGGTAGACGAGGAGGCGGTAAATCGTTTTATCAATAGTGCTGAAAATCTTGGTTGCAGAGATGTAATACTTGGCTGCACAGAATTTCCTGTATTTTTAAGATATATGAGCAGGATGCCGAATGTGAATCTGCATGACCCTCTTGAATATTTAATAACCAAATTAAAGAAAGAACTGATGTAGAGAGATGAAGATTTACGACAAGCTTTTAAATCACTATCAGGTTTTTTTCAATAAGAGAATAAAGTATCTTAGAAGGAAAAGAAACATACTTTTATATTGTGCCTCCGATACCATGGTTTGGCACATTCTCAATTATTATGACCAGGTAAAGGAGAACCCTGTATACAATTTCTACTTATACTACGGCGATGCTAAAACAGGTAACGAAACAAGAACAAGAAGAACATACGAGATAACAAAGGGAACACGCATAGAACCAATAACAAACAAGAAAAGACTTGTACTCGTTCCGCTGGATTTGATTGTGACAGCGGATCTTGATTATGAACCCTTAAGGTACACAAAAGATATCGTCCCTATTTTATATGTAAATCATGGCTTTCACATAGTAAGCATAGACAATGATAGAAATTTATATGCTTATGGGGAAAGAGCATTGGATGATAAGGGAAGATGCAAGTTTTCCTGTATACTCGAGGCAAATATGCGCATAGCCAATGTTATGAACAAAAGAGAGCCTTTTAAGGGACTTGTAATGCATGTGGGAGCAAAAGACGGAGACATTATCGAACGAGAAGTTGATAATTACAGTATGTACAGAAAAAAACTTGGCATAGAGGAAGAAGAGACTTTGGTTTGTGTTTTTGGGACCTGGAGAAAGGAAAGTCTCTTTCAGTATCTTGGCAAGGAGTTTCTCGAAGCGATGGGCAGTATGACAGACAAGGGTTACAAGTTTGTTCTATCAATCCACCCCAGGGAGTATGTCAAATACGACGAGGATGTCGAACCTATGGGCCATGTGCTGGAGGAGTATGCCCAAAAATATGGATTTATTGTTAGGCATCCAAAGGACAGCTATATTCCCTATCTTATTGCATCAGATATAGTTATATCCGACTACACATCCCTTTATGAAAATGCAATTCTTGCAGGAAAGAAGCTTTGTCTCAGCTATTTTCCGGAAACTTCAGTGGGGGATTTATCCATTGCCAATTTCTTGAGAAATGAAATCAAGGTTTTGAGAAGGGAAGATATAAAAGAGCTTGGATGGCACTTGAATGAAATAAAGGTTGCGGATTTTTCTGATATTCTAGAAAAGTACAGAAAAGAGATTTATCCGGGCATAGGAGTTTACAAAAACCGTGTCAAAGAAATAACCAGGAAGCTGGTGGGATTGAAATGAAAAGGGAATTGGTAAGTGTTATTGTTCCGGTATACAATACTGAAAAATATCTGAAAAAATGTATAGATTCAATTCTCAACCAGACGTACAAGGAAATTGAACTGATTCTTGTAGATGATGGCTCCACTGACAATAGCCTTGAAATATTGCGTGAATACGAAAGGCAGGACACCAGGGTTTTTGTGATACCACAGGAGAACAAGGGGGTCTCCGGAGCGAGAAACAGAGGACTTGAGGCGGCCAGGGGCAAGTATATAGGGTTTGTTGATTCCGATGATTACATTTCTTTATATATGATTGAATATTTGGTCGGTCTTCTTGAGGAAGGTAATGATTTTGCTTCCTGCGGTTGGATTTATGAAACCGAGGAAGGTGAAAGAGAGCAATCTACGAGTGGAAGTATAAAAGAAATGGAAACTCGGAATGATATACTGAAATGCATGTTTGAGCAAGGGGGGTGTGCGCCAAACGTTTGTAACAAACTATTAAGAGGGGATGTTGTAAGGGAGCATGGCATTCGGTTTCCGGAGGGTATCAAGATTGGAGAGGACATGATTATGCTGTGCCAGTACGTCCTTAATTGTGAAAAAGGAGTATATGATCCAAATCCTTTGTACCACTACGTGACAAGAAAAGACTCTGCATATCACAAGCGGATTGTAAAAGGGAGCTTTGATGAAAGTTTCGTGAATGAGATTAAAGCCCATGAAATTGTTTTGGAAATGCTGCCTGACTGTGGGGCAAGAAAAAGCTTTATAAACAAATTGTATTATGTAAATTTGAGAACCATGATGTTTCTTGCTCATGCAGGATTTCCGATTCGAGAATTGTATGATTATCTTATTCGCTTTCTAAGAAGCAATTTAACTGGTTACCTGTCATCAGACAGAGGTTTGAAGCAGAAGATACATGCGCTGTTAATGTGTACAAGTCCAAGACTATGGCATTATATTTTCAAGGATAGAGGGTAAGTAAATGGCAGCGAGAAAATCAAGAAGCCTTTATTCAACTAAAAATATCATAACGGGTATTGGTGGACAGATAATAAATATTGTGTTGGGTTTTGTTGCCCGAACCTTTTTTATTAATGCTTTGGGACAGGAATACCTGGGTGTAAGCAGTTTGTTTACCACCATTCTTACCATGCTTAACATTTCAGAGCTTGGTATTTCCACTGCCATTGTTTTCAGTCTGTACAAACCATTGGCAGAAAAGGATTATGAAAAATGTCAGATACTTTTAAAACTGCTAAAGAAAATATATGCGGTCATCGGAATTGTTGTTCTAGGTATAGGGCTTTCCATAATGCCCTTCCTACCATATATAATCAAGGGGAATACCGAAGTTGCAAATATTAAAGTAATCTACATTATTTACCTTTTGCAGTCTGCTTTGTCGTACTGGTTTTATTCCTATAAAAACACTATTCTTCAGGCAGACCAGAGGCAGTACGTTGCAACACTGGTAGGTTATTTCATAACCTTGTCTGTGCATCTACTTCAAATTTCGGTACTGCTCTTGGTGCAGTATACAAATCTGATAAAAGCACAGACGGGTTTTGTAGTCTATCTTATTGTTAATCTTGTTTTTGTGGTTGTGAAGAATATTGTCATCTCAAAAAGAGTGGACAAACTGTACCCGCACTTGTCTGACCGAGAGCTGGCCAGACAAACACAGGAACTCAATGAGGAGGAAAAACGCAGTATTTTCAAGAATGTCATTGGGCTTGCCTGTTACAAGATAAGCAATGTTACTCTTTCTTCTGCTGACAGTATCATTATCTCCAGCTATATTAATGTGGCAGCGGTTGGTATATACTCAAACTATGTATTAATCCTTAATATAGTCATTACCCTTGTTGGTATTGTTTTTGGCGCTTTTACCGCAGGTATTGGAAATCTGTATGTAACAGAGTCCAAAGAAAAGAGTGAGTTTATTTTCAGATGTTTAAACCTATTAAATTTTTGGGTATATGGTGCATGCGGTATTTGTTTCTTTTATCTTGTGAATCCGTTTATCAGGTTGTGGGTGGGAGAAGATTACCTGTTCCCCATAGCTGTTGTTGTTGTCATTGTGGCAAATTTTTTGACCGACGGTCTTCAAAATGCGGTCATATCATATAAGGACGCCTGCGGCTTGTTTTGGGAGGGTAAGTTCAGACCTATTGCTTCCGCCTTGCTGAACGTTGTTGTCTCACTTATCATGGTCAGATATCTGGGTATTGCTGGTGTAATTCTAGGTACAATTATTAGCAGATTCCTGACAACATGGTGGTTTGATGCTTTGCTTGTCCATAAAAGAGCTTTCAATAAATCGCCAGCAGGTTACTATTTCAGATACCTTAGGTATCTGGCAATTATCGTTGCAACGGCTTTGATAGTTTATCCTGTTGCAAACATGATTGAGGTAACCAATCTGATTTTATGGATGGTAAAAGGAATAGTATGTTTTTTTATCCCTAACGTGGTTTTCCTGACAATCTTTAGAAACACCGAAGAATTTCGATATATTAAGTTGATCGGGAAGGATTTGCTCACACATATTTTTAAGCGTTAACTGCCTCATGTTCCCTGTGGGAACAATTTTGCCCTTTATAAATGTTAAAATCATGTAGTTTATAATATTTAGCTGGACACAAGGGGGCAAAAGTGTGAGCAATCATTATCCAATGAACATCTGTGGCAATTTAATAAAACATGCCCGGAATGCTGCGAATATGACGCAGGAACAATTGGCAGCAAAGCTTCAACTTGATGGTATAATGCTCTCGCGTGTTCAAATAAGCAAGATCGAGAAAGGATACAGGTACATAACGGATCAAGAACTTGCTGGTTTCGTAAGAATTTTGGGTAAGAACCTTTTACAGGAGTTTTGGAACGAGATTAACAAGGGAGGAGACGGGCAGATTTACCGCAGCAGGGATAAGAAAGCTTCAAGCGTTGCTGAGAATGACAAGTTTGAGTAATCATGGAGGTTTTTATCAATGCAAAATTCTGGTGTTACCAAACCGCTAAATATTATAATCGCGCTACCAGAATCAGATTTTTTTAAAGAGTTTGTATCATATATAATCTCGCATCATACTATTAAAAACCTAGGTTTCGCAGAAAAACTCAAAGAAGCTTTCCCCATGGCAGTAGAACTAGATTCTGATTTAGTAATAATCGACGACTCGTTTATTGAGGTGGATTGCAGGCAACTTAAAAATGAAATTGAAAGAGCAGAATACAATGGAACAACCATTGTTTTTGCAGGCAGTGACATATATAAATGCAAGGATATTGGGAAATATGAGAATGTTTTTTTCGTAGACAAGACGTTAAACAAAGAAGAGGTAATAAAGCACATCAATTTGGTTATACAGCATGGCATGACGGATGTGGAGACAAAATCAAAGATCTCCATATTTGACCATGCGGAGTTTCCAATTGAAATGTACAGGCAGGCAACAAAACTTCTTGTCAATTGTGGCTTTAATCCGAAGCACAAGGGTTTTTTATACTTGCGTGACGCATCTATTATGACACTGCTTGAAATAAGGGGAGGAAGTCTTTCCAAGGATATTTATCCTGTTATTGCAAACAGGTACAATGTAAGCGATGAAAGTGTGGAAAGGGCAATTAGGCATGCTGTGTCCAAGGTTTGGCAAACGAACCGCCTGGAACCCTTGTCCAAGTTTGGAATTAAGTATCGGTTTGATGACAGACCAACAAATTCAGTTATTATATCCTGTTTTACAGATATTCTACGGGAACTCAACGGATAATTACTTAAATCATATTCAGTCTTATTGCGTCGGATAAAAGTGAAATGAATTCCACATTTGTGGGGGATTGATTGGTGTTTATTGTGAAGCCTAGAGCTTCTTTTAGATTTTCGAAATTACATGAATTCCATATGGATTGTATGGCGGTTTGTATTGAATGTTCAACACTGCGGTTGGATACTCCGAATTGTTCGGCTATTTGAGAATAAAGTATTTTTGTAACGGAGAACAGCTTTTCGCTATCTTGTGCAACAAGTATAAGTGCATGACGTAGATAATGAAAACCTTTGAAATTGGGGGGAAGTCCTAGGGTGTAAAGAACTTTTGTGACTTTCACTTCCAGACATCTGCTTGTAAAATCGCAGTCGTCTATGCATATAGGGGCTTGTTTGCTAGTTAAATATGTATATATCTTTTCTATCAAACCGGCAGGGTCGGCTGGTTTTTCCAAAATCAAATCAGCCGAGTATCTATATGCTAGCTGCCAGTATATGTCGTTCTGTTTTTCACAGTACATTATAATAAACGGTCGATCTTCAATTTGAGCCGATATTTGCCTTAGAATATCAAGCCCGCATACTCCTGTCAGGGCTGAATCCAAAACAAGAAAATCGGGTTTGTATTTCCTTACCAGTGATAAAACCTTTTCCCCAGAACTAACACAAGCGACAACTTTTAACACATTTTCAGCCATTATCCTTCTTAAAAACTCAGCTGTCGTTCCAAGGTGTGTGTAAGCAATTATTATCTTTGCATCTATTGACATCGTATCAATCCTTTCATCTAGTGTTCATGAAGAATTCTATACAATTCGCTTACCAACGCATCAACAAAACAGTAGGTTGAAGGCAGGTTGTTTATATGTTCATCATTGCCAATTTCAGTAATGGTATACTTTCTGAAGCCCAGCTGTTGCAGAACGTCAGCATCTCCTTTTTGAAGCGTCTGCAGAACAGCAAGTCTCATGCCTTTGCTTATTCTTATTTGTGTTGTTTGAAACTTAAAAGATAATATTTTGTACATGGAATGTTTTAGTTCATTGTATCTGTGGGGGTTGACATACAGCATTTCTACTGCAGCCTTAAGATACATGTAACCTTTCAGGTGTGTGGGAACACCTAGCAATTTAAATAGATACGTAATACCGTCTTGTATTCTTTTGATTTCATCGAGTTTTACAGGTTCGTTTACGTCACAAACACAGCTTGTGTTATGTCTGTCATTCAACAGGTAGTCCATGTATAATGAATAATTGTCCAGCTTTGTATCAATTTGTCTTGGTATTGTTTTTGTCTGTCCATTGCCTTGGATTATTTGAGTAAGATTAAAGCATTTTGTAAGCTTGTACAGATATGCGTCAAAGCCTGTTTCACTCTTCCTGTTCTCGTGAAATTCAATTATGTATGTATCCAAATTGTGGTCATGAGCATTCTGAATAATCTCATTAAGACCATGATAAAACAAAGCACAATCCACAACCAACACATCGGTGTGCTGTACTTCCATTAGCTTTAGAACACTGTCTACATCATTAAAAACACCTGTAATCGATATGTTTTTTATGTACGACAGAAGTTTATGAAGCTCGCTATAGTATTGTGCGCTATTAACATCTAGTGCAATTACCAAACTTAAATTGTCTTTCTCCAAAGAAACCCTCCTTCCTCTAAGAGTGTCCTGAATACTTGAGGCTAAGTTTGTCTGCTATCAGTGCAATAAACTCTGAATTTGTAGCCCGTCCCTTGTTGATATTTATTGTATATGCAAAAAGCTCGTTTAACAAGTCCGTTCTTCCACGCTCCCATGCAATATCCAGAGCATTTCGCATAGCTTTTTCAACACTCGCAGCGCTCTTTCCATATTTCCTTGCTATGACCGGGTAAACGGTCTTGCTTAATTTGGTTGCCAGAGTTCTGTCATGTACAACCATCAGTATGGCTTCCCGCAAATAGTTGTGTCCAAAGAGATGTGCAGGTATTCCCAATTGGTGTAGAATCTTTGTTATTTCTTCAGAGAGTTCCTTACTATCAAACAAAAGGGATGTTACTCCTTGCGTTTTTAAACCGCTTGGTAAGCTTGTTCGGGTTCCTCTCGTAAGAAACCTTATTTGTTCAAATAAGAAATCAAAGTTTACAGGTTTTAGCAAGTAGTAATCCGCACCCAGAGACATTGCTGTTTGGACATAAATGTCTTGTGAAAAGTTTGAAGTCATGATGGTTATTGGTTTGTTGTAAGTCTGGTGCTGCAACCTTCTTAATACACCGAGCCCATCTACCACAGGTAATAAGGCGTCCAATATCAATACATCCGGATCATTTCTTTTTACTGATGGTATAACATCTTGTCCACTGTTAACGTAGTCAACAACGGAAACACCTATCTCTCCTTTCGCATATTCACAAAAAGTGTTAATAAAATTTGTATCACTATCAGCTATTACAATCTCAATAACTTTTTCATACACTCAAATCACCTTTTATCCTTTGTAAGTGCTCAGTGTTACAAATGTTATTGCGAATATGTAATATATGGTAATACAAAGTGAGCTGATAACTATAATAACATTAATTTTCAAATTTGTGAATAGGTAAATCATAAAAACTTCAAACTTTTTTTAATTTTAATGTAATTCATGTAATAAATTATGAATTCGTTCAGCCATAATGGAAGCATTTTTTCTTGACAAAAAGTAATAATAAGAGTATTATTATATAGTGCGATGTGCCCATAGCTCAACTGGATAGAGCGTTTGGCTACGGACCAAAAGGTTGTGGGTTCAATTCCTGCTGGGCACGCCATCAATAAAAGCCACTAATTTCAACAAATTAGTGGCTTTTCCTTTTTAATTCGCAAGTTTTATTCTCATTACATATCATAGTACCAGACGTATTAAGGATGGTGCTTGTATGTCTTATGAATTAAGAGACGTAAAAATTCATGTGCTGGAAAATGCACAATATTATATGAACATCGGCTATGCCGGTTATAGAGTTACCTCGGACTTTTTGCCAAAGAGAGATCATCCGGTTACCGGTGAAATCATTGAACACCTAGGGGTGGATATGACAGGAGCCTATGGATGGAATGCTCTTGACTGGGTTGTCGCCCCGTGGAGTGGAAAAATCGTATCAATAGAAAAAGATGTAACCCTTAGCGCAGGCGCAGGAGAAGAAACCCAGGAAGAGCGTGCAAAAAAGATACGTGAATTGGGTATAGGCAGCGGTAACTATGTTAGACTTAGGCATAACGATAGAGTGGAAACAAGAATGATACACTTGGCGTATGGCACAGTGACGTCAAAAGGAGTCGGAGATATTGTTAAAAAAGGAGAAAGGCTCGGCTATATGGGAATGACGGGCATGGCAGTGGGGGCTCATCTGCATTTTGAAGTTATTATGGATGGAAAGCACGTAGACCCAATACCATACTTGCTCGGTGAAATAAATGTTGTTTCCGATTATGAAAACCAAGGAGGTGCATACATGGGCTATATTAAGCTTACAAAGGAATTAAAATACGGTGATAAAGGTGAGGACGTAATGCTTCTACAGCTGAGGCTCTGCCAGCTTTCTGCAGAAATTGAAGCGGAAATGAAGAGTCATTCATTTAAGAGCGACGGCTCTCCCGATGGTGGTTTTGGAACGGGTACACAGAATACACTTAATAAAGTGCAAAAACTGGCGGGTTTATCTGAAACGGGCAGGCTTGACAAGCAAACAATGGATTTCCTCAATTCAGATTTTATTACCTTGTACAAAGGCTTAAACGACAAATCAAAAGAAGTTGACACACTTTCAAAAACTGTCACAAAACTGCAGTCGGATTATAACAACCTGAGCCAACAAGTTGACCAAGTCAAGAATGCGTTGGGTATAATTAAGAATTTTGCATGAGATAAATATACGACCGGAGTTATCATATACTCCGGTCTAGTTTTTGTATTTTACAGACATTTACATATTTCATACATTTACCATGTTAAGTTTGTAAAGCATGTGTTAAAATGTAAAAGCAGTCACAAAAAATTAATAAATTTGGGAGGTTGTTATGAAAAAAACAGCAAAACTAATTGCGTTAGTAATGATAATATCAACAGTTCTTATGAACTTTAGTTTTGCAGCGGGAGAAAGCAGCAGTGCGGGAGTTGTCGCTACCAAGTCAACGGCACTTAATATTAGAAGCGGTCCTGGTACAGGGCACAAAATTATAGGGAAATTGCAAAAAGGCAGTTACATAACATTGCAAAACGAGTCAAACGGTTGGTGGAGAATAGAGTATGCTGATGGAAAAGAAGGTTACGTATCAAGCGATTACATAAATGAAGTAAAAGAATCAAAAGCATATTTGGTAAACACTCAATCGACAAGATTGAATGTAAGAAAAGGCCCTGGCACCAATTACGGAATAATTGGAAAGCTTAACAAAGGAGACTACGTGGTGGTTTTGTCTTTATCCAACGGCTGGGCAAAAGTACTTTTTGACGGAACAAAACAAGGCTATGTAAGCTTTGCATATTTGGCACAAAACAGTACAACAAAAAGTCACGAGTATCCTGCAATAAGCCTGAATATAAACAGGATGGCTCAGGGAGATATTAGATGGGCAAATGTGAAACTTGGGATAAGTGGAAAGACCATAGGAAGTATTGGCTGTCTGACTACGGCTGTTGCCATGGCAGAGTCCTACAGGCAGGGTAGAACAATAACGCCAGATGTAATGTCCAGAAATTTGAGATACACAGCATCAGGTGCAATGTACTGGCCTTCTAATTACATAAACTCATATACCACAAACTATCTGTCTGCGATATACAATCTGCTCAAGCAGGGAAAACCCGTTTTGGTCGGAGCAAGGACTTACAGCGGCGGTCAGCACTGGGTTCTTGTAACGGGCTTTAAAGGTGGAAACAGTTTGAGTGCTTCCAATTTCACTATTGCAGATCCAGGCACAGCAAATCGCTCCACTTTGTCAGAATTCTTCGCTGCATATCCGGTTTACTACAAAATTGCATACTATGCATAAAAGAAAAGTATTGGAAAGAGAAAAGGACGCTAGAGCGTCCTTTTTAACCATCCTGGTATAGGGTTTGTATTTTCAATCGTGTACCCTGTTATTATGCAAATCGTTATTAGACTTGCTCAAAACATTAAATACAAATGTGACTCTTTCAAAATCATCCATACGGCATACAACCAAACCTGCCTCAGGGTAGTAAACGTACAGGTAATCTCCAATATATAATCCTCTTGCAACATTCGAACTGTCCCGATTTATCTTGACAAGATCATCTATGTTGATGACTGCAGCAAGACCGAATCCTTCATTTTCATCATAAGTAAAGACAAGGTAATCAGTCTCTGCAGAAAACCCAATAATATTTCTATTGGGTGCAACCAATAAGGCCTTGTGACTATCCAAAGCAGAAGAATAACGGTATTTGCTGTCCAAAATGAACTTGTGCTTTTCAAATACTTTAGTTTTGTCGGATACGTCAAACATTGATAACTTGATAGTCACAGTGTCCCTTCCCAGTCCAAAAAGCAGGTTTTCTCCGTATGGATGAAGATAGCTTGAATATCCTGGAATGTCAAGTGCGCTCATTATTGTCGGATTTTCAGGGTCGCTTAGGTCTACTGTGAAAAGAGGATCATAGAATTTGTAATTTATCATTTTTGCGGTAACAAAGTAGCCGATGTCACCGTTAAAACGTACTGAAAAGTTTGATTCACCTTTTGCAAGACCTTCAAGTCGTCCGATAATTTTTAATTTATCATCCAACACAAACAGATTGCTGCCTTCATTGTCTGATTGTGTTACTATTCTGAAATATCCATCATATTCATCCATCGAGAACTGGTTTAGAATTCTTCCAGGAACGCTGCCAACATTCTCAACATCTACTACCCCCTTGTCAAGTGACAGTCGGAGGAGTCTTGTTGTATCCTTTAAATCCTTTCTTGTAACAGAAGCTACATATATGTTTTCAAGATTAGCGTATACGTTATCTCCGGATCCAAACACTGCTTTGGATGATATGTGCTCCTCCGGATTCTGAGTGTCGATACCTGTTACAACCAGGTATCTATACTGTTTGGGATACGGAATCATGCTTATATCAGAAGGATCCATCAGAGTTTTTTCGCCTTTATTGTTCTGAAAATTTATAAGGTAAGGAATGAATGTGTTAGGATCTTTCGTATAGTTTTCATCAAATACGAAGTTTGTCAGAAGGTACAAGGTGTCTCCTATCATCCTTGATGACAGGCAGTACCCGCCCTGACCCAAACCGTTTATATATTTTGGCTTCGTTTTGTCTGAAATATCGTATATGTCTACCCTTGTTTCTTCACCGCATACAGTACTACGGATAATTACAATTCTATTGTTTGTTACATACATCTCCCACGGATAATATTTCATATCCCTAATATCATCATCGTAGAATTTTATGGTTGATACTACTTTTGTATCATCTCCTTCCGCTTTGTAGATTATAACATTCCTATAAGCTTTGGATATGGTATAAATGTACTCTCCGTCAGTTTTCATGATATCTGCTTCCTGGACTCCACTAACCTGTATGTTGGTATCGGAGTAGTTTTGATTTATTGCCAAATTAATATCATTTGCAGGCACATCTCCTGATATTAGAAGGACGTCTTTCCTGGCAAAGGGACCCTTAAGAACATCAAAAAAACGGTCAATGAATTTGTCCAGATCTCCTCTTTTCATTGCCTGCGCAACAGTATATATTTGATTGTAGCTATTAGCAGACAGTACAAAATCCTTGTTAACATTAAGTCGATACGATATAGAAATGAATGAGAATATAATCAGCAAACAAGCAGCCACAGCTCCCATCTTATCAAGTAAGCTGCGCTTTATTCTCTTGTACTTTATTTTAACCTTTCTTCTGTTTAATTTTAGTATATTGTCAATCAATTCAGGGTCGGGCTTGATTTGTTCATTGCATTGTTTATAATCCTCCCTAAACATCAAAATCAACTCCTTGTAGTTTCTTTCTAAGGGTGCTCCTAGCTCTGCTCAGTAATGAGCGTACTGTTCCTTCTTTCATATCAAGAAATTCTGCAATTTCCTTTGTAGAGTAATCCTCGTTATAGAAAAGGTGTATAACGGTTCTTTGTTTAATTGGCAAGTCGAGAACAGCGTAGTACAAATCGCCCTTCTCTTCTATATATATGGCATGTTTGTAGTCCTTAACTTCCTCCATTGCTACTATTCTTCTTCGCCAGGAACTTTTCAGGTATGTATTCGAACAATTTATGGTAACTCTTATAAACCATGCCTTCATGTGTTCCTCGTCGTTGAATCTAGTATTGCTGGTCATAAACCTTATAAATACTTCCTGCAGAATATCGTCTGCATCATGTTTGTTTTTTGTTCGTGCATATGCCAGACGATATATCATGTTTGCATGTGCTAAAAAGCACTTTTCGATATAATCGTCCGATGTATTATTGATTATCACTAGGAGGCCTCCTTTTCATTAGTAACACTAACTACAATTGTGAAATGTTGCAGGTGTTGTATATTATACACAAATAATTAATAACTTTCCCCCAAATATGTAATCCCTGCAAAAATCAGATTTCTTGACAATAGAGGAAGAAACAATTATTATACGTTAGACAAAATTATAAAGGAAGTATAATTATGCTGACAGGAAAACAGAGAGCAAATCTAAGAAAACTTGCAAACAATCTAGATACAATAATACAAATAGGCAAAGGGAATATTGAGCAGCCCTTGATAAAACAGGTTGATGATGCCCTTGCAGCAAGAGAATTGATAAAGGTAAGGGTGCTGACTGAAACCTCTGCACTGACACCTAGAGAAGCTGCCGACATTTTGGCAGAAGCAACTAACAGTGAGGTTATTCAGGTTATCGGAAGCAGAATAGTGTTATTCCGCAGGAATCCGGAAAAGGGCAAATACGATGAATATATCAATTAGTCCTTGAAGAGAAGTTTCTCCAGTTCTTCTACACTGATAACCGGTGTGTGACATACTTTATTGTGGCAAAGATAATACGTTGTATTAGATTTTTTTGCATCGTAGTTTTTTGTATACGGTGCAATTTTTTCTATTGTTTTTGCATTGGCCGGAGTCTTTACAATACAGGTTACATTGTACAAACTATGTTTTGCAAAAAGTCTCCTTATATCCGACATATCGACTTCATCGCCAGGCAGAACCACAATCAGCTCCTTGGCAGGATAAAGATTCATCATGCCAGCCATCATGCCAAAAGAATGACCTGAAGGATAATGTTTTGTAGTCCTTGCGATAAATTGAAGCTGTTTGTACGCCAACTCTTCCCAATAAGGGTCAGCAGTTATTTTAGCAAGCAAGTTTATAATATATGCAGCAACGGAGTTTCCGGAGGGAAGAGCGCCATCGTACGTTTCTTTAGGACGCAAAAAGAGTGTCTCGTTTTGGTCCGAGTAAAAGTAGAAGCCTCCATCTTTTTCATCATAAAACTTCTTAACCATGTTTTGTGCATATGTTACTGCCTTAACCAGCCATTCTACTTCAAAAACCGTTTGGTAAAGGGTCAAGTAGGCAAATATGGTGAATGCATAATCATCCAAAAAACCATCAACATTCTTTGTTCCTTCCCTGTAGCTTACATACAGATTGCCTTGACCATCAGACAAGTGGTTTTCAATGAAACATGCAGCATTTCTGGCAAGAATCAAATATTTCGGATTCTGGAGAACGGAATATGCTTTTGCTGAAGCTGCTATCATTAATGCATTCCAGGCGGTAAGGATTTTGTCATCAAGTGAAAGGCTCGTTCTTTGTTTCCTGTATTCATACAGCTCAGCAAATATTTCATTAAATCTGGCTCCTATGGGATGGACTTGATCAATGAAGTTTGCATAGTTCGGGTTGTTTATCAAGTTTGGTATGCTTTTTCCTTCAAAGTTTCCTTCTTGTGTTATGTCGAAGTTGGCGTTAAACTGTTTTCCATCTTCCTCTCCCAGAACCAGAATGGTTTCAGAAGGTGTAAATACATAGTATTTTCCTTCCACACCTTCGCTGTCAGCATCCTGAGCGGAATAGAATCCTCCTTCAACGCTGACCATTTCCTGGGAAATATATTTAAATGTTTTTACAACTATGTTCTTGAATAACTCGTTTTTTGTTATCTGATATGCTTCAAGGTATGCCATTATTAATAGAGCGTTGTCGTATAGCATTTTTTCAAAATGAGGAAGCAGCCATTCATTGTCTGTTGAATATCGTGAGAAACCTCCTGCGATATGATCAAATATGCCTCCTTTGTACATTTGTATGAGAGTATTAGCAGCCATTTCAATAGCCTTTTTGTCGTTTTCAAAAACACCATATCTTAAAAGAAATAAAAGATTGTGTGGCGTTGGGAACTTGGGTGCACTTCCAAAGCCTCCATGTTTTTCGTCATATATGCTCGCAAAGTGGTTTCTAGAGTTGTGAAAATACTCCAGGGTCATTTCTTCCTTGCCGGATTCCACAGCTTGACTTTCCAAAATTGCATTGATTATTTCATTGCCTACTCTGTGTAAAGATTCCTTGTCTGTTTGCCATTTCTCGGCAATAGTTGCAAGAATGTCAATAAGTCCGTGTCTTCCGTACTTGGTTCTCTTTGGAAAGTATGTGCCTGCATAGATTGGTGCTTTGTCTGGTGTAAGGATTACCGTCAAAGGCCATCCACCTGAACCGGTCAGCATGGTGCATACATTCATATACACCATGTCAATGTCAGGTCTTTCTTCCCTGTCCACTTTAATGGATACAAAATATTTGTTTAATAGGGAAGCAACTTCTTCATCTTCAAAGGATTCTTCCGCCATTACATGGCACCAGTGGCAAGTCGGCTAATAACAGCAAAACTACGAATACCCAATCGAAAGAAAGATTGGCTTCCCTTCTATTTTTGCTTTCTCAAAAGCCTCGTCTCCCCATGGAAACCAAGACACAG
>DUPL01000061.1 GCA_012838385.1 Clostridiaceae bacterium | reverse complement strand
GTTGCAACTTCCTTGACGAGCTGCGCACCCATATTTTCATATCTATCTTCAAATTCAATTTCTTTTGCAATGGTAACACCATCATTGGTAATCAAGGGTGAGCCAAACTTCTTGTCGAGAACTACATTTCTTCCTTTGGGACCTAATGTAATCTTTACTGTATCAGCCAACTTGTTTACACCATTTAACAATGCTTTTCTTGACTCTTCGCCAAACATAATTTCTTTTGCCATTCGTCATCGCCTCCATCTATCTATTTTATTCTACAATAGCAAGTATGTCGCTCTGCTTAAGAATAGTGTACTCAACACCATCAAACTTCACTTCAGTACCTGCGTATTTGCTCATTATTACTTTGTCGCCTACCTTGACTTCCATAGGCACTTTCTTTCCATCTACAACTGCACCAGGACCTACAGCCACAACTTCAGCAAGCTGAGGCTTCTCCTGAGCTGAACCTGGCAATACAATGCCGCTTTTTGTTGTTTCTTCCTGTTCCAACATTTTGATTACAACTCTGTCAGCTAAAGGTTTTATTTTCATGCATATTCCTCCTTTTATTATCTTTTCATATTATTAGCACTCACTTCAAATGAGTGCTAATAATAATTATAATAATATTTCAAAAATAATCAAGACCCAAATGTAAAGTTTTTCTTCAAAAACTCCAAAATTTGATATAAAACTACTCTTTTACTTCTTTTTTCATTAATTTGCTCAACTTTTCCGATTTTATACCTTTTCTTTCTAACAGCCTGTCATAAACGTCATCCCATGTAATACCGCACTCCACCATAAGCACCATCAAATGGTACATAAAGTCCGCAATTTCTCCAACAGTATCATTCTTAATTTCATTCTTGGAGGCTATAATGATTTCCGCACTCTCTTCCCCTATCTTTTTGCAAATCTTGTCAATACCTTCCCTGAACAGATAATTGGTATAAGAATCATCCCTGGGATTTGCTTTTCTGTCCGCTATGACATCATAATCCTCGTATAAAATATTATGTTTAACAAAAACAGGTGAAGGATTATGAAAACATGACCTTTCACCGGTATGACATGCACTCCCTGTCTGCTCAACCAGAACAAGTAATGTATCTCCGTCACAATCATAAGCCATGTCAACAATTTTCTGCACATTTCCACTGGTCTCGCCCTTTTTCCACAAGGCCTTTCGGCTTCTGGAATAGTAAGTACAGAAACCTGTATCAAGAGAAATCTCCAAAGACTCCTTATTCATCCAGGCCATCATAAGAACTTCACCTGTTCTACAGTCCTGAACAATACAAGGCACCATTCCCTCTTCATTGAACTTTATATCCTTAATTAATTCCTTGTCCATATTACAAAACTCCTTTGGTCGATAATACTCCCTTTTGATTCGGATCATAACTTATTGCCTGCTTCAAGGCGTGCGCAAAGGCCTTGAAAACACTCTCAATTATATGATGCGTATTCGTTCCATAGCGAACAATAACATGGAGGTTCATTCCGGCATTGCTTGCAATGCTGGTGAAAAACTCCTGAACGGTTTCCGTTTCAAACTCTCCCAAACGGATGCACGGTATTTCACCCTTCAATATAAAGAAGGATCTGCCGCCAAAATCAATTACAACCTCGCTTAAAGCCTCATCCATGGGTATTACACTATGGCCGTATCTTTTTATTCCATCCTTGCTGCCGGCAGCTTCCTTAAGCAAAGTACCAACAACAATACCAACATCCTCCACAGTATGATGGCAGTCCACATACAAATCGCCTTTTGCTTCCACAGACAAACCTATACCCGAATGTTTTGCAAAAAGCTCCAACATATGGTCAAAAAAACCTATGCCGGTATTGATATCATATGCACCACCATCCAAATTAATTGAAGCTTCAATTTTTGTTTCTCTTGTTTCTCTTTTTACAAACGCTTTCCTGTCCATAATATCCCTCATTCCATATCTTTAATTAAAGAAAGAAACTTATCCATCTCCTCATCAGTTCCTATGGTGACTCTTAGATAATTGTCAATTCTATTCGTTTTGAAATGACGAACCAAAACACCCTTTGATCTTAAATAGCTCATAATGTCTTCCGCATTTTTTGTTTTATGGGAAATAAACAGAAAGTTTGTCCTGGAATCAAGCACCTTGAATCCAAGTTCCATAAGTTCTTTTTTCACACTCTCTCTTGTTGATACAATCTTATCAATGACAGATTTGTAATACTCATCATCCTTTAATGCAGCTTCAGCTGCAACTATTGCGAGCCTGTCCAGTGTATATGAATTAAAAGAATCCTTTATCCTGTTTAATCCGTCAACCAGCTCCTTGCTGCCACAAGCAAAACCAACTCTCATGCCTGCAAGAGCCCTTGACTTTGACAATGTCTGCACAACAAGAAGATTGTCATACTTATTTACCAGCCCAATACAGCTTTCTCCACCAAAATCCACATACGCCTCATCTATGATTACCACATCATCCGGATGAGCATTTAGAATTCTTTCAATATCACCAATATCAAGCGCAAGAGATGTTGGAGCATTCGGATTTGCTATGACAACGTTGCCCTTTTCCCTAACAAAAGCATCCACATCTATTGTAAAGTCATCTTTTAAAGGAATCTGTTTGCATTCAAGTTCGCACAAATCACAGTATACGGTATAAAAACTGTAGGTAATGTCAGGTATAAGTACTTTTTTGTCCTTGGCAAAAAACGCAAGAAAAGAAAAAGCCAAAACTTCATCCGAGCCGTTTCCTGCAAACACACACTCAAGAGACAGATTATACTTGTCCGCAAAAGCCCTTCTTGCCAAGCTTGCATCAGGCGCAGGATACAACCTTAAAGACTCATTGACACTTTGACAAATTGCATCAATTACTCTGGGAGATGGCGGATATGGGCATTCATTCGTATTGATTTTAATAAAAGTCTCGCCTTCCTTTGGTTGTTCACCAGGTACATACGGTATTAGATTTTTCGTGCGTTTGTTAAAATACTTGCTCATCATCACACCTTGCCTTCAAACTTTTTGCATGAGCTGTAAGCCCTTCGGCCATCGCCATATTGTATGCATGCTCGCAATCCTTGAAAAAGCCCTCTTTCGTATAGCTTACAATACTGGTTCTCTTTACAAAATCCCATACTCCCAAAGGGGATGAAAATGCAGCCGTTCCTCCTGTTGGCAATACGTGATTTGAGCCGCAGAAATAGTCGCCCATGGGTTCCGGTGAATACTCGCCTAAAAATATTGCTCCTGCATTGTAAAACTTGTCTATAAATTCATCCGTAAGAATCTTGTCGTTTAGTATAAGCTCAAGATGTTCAGGTGCAATCGAATTAGACAAAAAAGCTGCTTCATCCAAATTGTCAACAACAATTATTGCGCCATTGTTTTCAATAGACTTTTTCGCAATAGTGTTTCTTTCCAAAGTTTTAAGTCTTTCATTGACCTTTTCTCTAACCTTCTCAGCTACATACATACTTGTAGTTACAAGTATGCTGGCAGCCATTACATCATGTTCAGCCTGGGACAATAGATCCGCTGCAATATAATCGCAATTTGCAGTTTCATCGGCAACAATCATTATCTCTGAAGGGCCTGCAATCATGTCAATACCCACATCTCCAAAAACAAGACTCTTTGCACAAGCCACATATGCGTTGCCAGGGCCCGTTATCTTGAACACTCTGGGAACTGACTCAGTGCCATAAGCCATGGCGGCTATTGCCTGCGCTCCTCCAATCTTGAATATTCTGTCAACGCCTGCAATCTTCGCAGCCTTTAAAATTGCAGGAGAAACACTTCCATCCTTTAAAGGAGGGGTACACATAATTATCTCTTTGACACCGGCCACTTTTGCAGGAATGATATTCATTAAAACAGAGGAAGGCAATGGTGCACTGCCGCCTGGCACATACACACCAACCCTCTGTATGCCATACACCCTTATACCGAATCTTGAACCGTCTTCCCTTTCAATTTGCCAGCTCTTCTCAAGTTCTCGTTCATGAAAAGTAAATATATTGTCCTTTGCTTTTTGAAGAGCAATCTCCAAATCCTTATCTATTTTTGCACTTTCAATTTCCTCGTCAGTTACTTCAAGGCTGTCAAGTTCCACATTGTCAAACATTTTGGTATACATTCGGACAGCATCATCTCCTGAAGTTCTGACATCCTCCACAATCTTTTTTACTTTTTCCCTTATCTCATCATTAATAGTTTTTCTTCTTTCATGAAAATGTGCAAGATACTCTGATTTATCTTCATTAATATAGATGCGCATGGTTATCCCCTCTTTAATCAAGCTGCTTCCTTATGGAATCCAATATTTTCGATATCCTTACCCTTTCAATTTTCATACTGACCTTGTTTACAATCATTCTAGCACTGATATCACATATAGTTTCCAAAACCACCAGTCCGTTATCTTGAAGTGTCTTTCCGCTCTCAACTATGTCCACAATAACCTCGGACAACCCCACCAGGGGAGCCAGTTCCACAGAACCGGACAGTTCAATAATCTCGACACTTTCACGTTTCACACGCTGGTAGTATTCCCTTGAGATATTTGGATACTTGGTTGCAACTCTTTTGTTTGGTATGTTATCCAACTTTCCCGCAAGACTGGCCGGACCTGCTACACACATCCTGCATTTACCTATGCCCAGGTCAATAACCTCATATAAATCCCTGCCTTCTTCTAGCAGTGTGTCTCTTCCACATATGCCAATATCCGCAGCACCGTATTCAACGTAAGTGGGAACATCCGACGGCTTAACAAGAAAAAAACGCACCTTGTTTTCCTCATCGGTAATAATCAACTTTCTGCTATCTTCAAGCAATCCCGATGTATTTATGCCTGTATTTGCAAATATGTCCGCTGCCTGTTTTGCAAGCCTCCCTTTTGCCAGTGCAATATTCAAGTACTTCATAACGCATTACCCCATTCGATGATATCCTGATAATCAATTATGCGATCAACACCATTGTTGAAATTAATGTATCTGACCTTGCCGTCTTCTCTAACATAAAGAAACAATTTAAACCCTTCGTTTCTGGCAAATTCAACCGCTTCCCCTTCATCATATTCAGATATATCAAGATGGGTAGAAATATTGTTTTCTCTAAAAAACTGCGATATCTCAATGGCTTCCTTTCTATACTTTCTGACAAATCCAACAAACGCATCACAAGAAGGAGCTAATCCGCACATTCCCTGTCTAATCAAAGCCTTCATTAAAATGTTGATGCCAAGACTGAAACCAGACGCCGGTATTTTCTTACCAAAGTTGCCTGTAAGGGTGTCGTACCTTCCTCCTCCTAAATAAGGAAAGCCTACGCCATATGTATAGCCTTTGAAAATGGTTCCGGTATAGTATTTTAAGCTTCCCACCATTCCTAGGTCTATTGATACATATTCACTCAGCTTGTAATCATCAAGAATCCTTAATATCTCCCTTAACGTTTCTATGGCGTTCAAACTTTTTTCGTTATGTGCATACAGGGCAGCCTTGTCAAGGATGGTGGCATCCCCAAATAATTGCGGAATACTAAGCACAAGCTCACCCACATTGTCGTTTACTCCTTTTGTCTTGAGCATAAGTTCCAGACCTGCAAAATCCTTCTTTTCAACCAGCAGTCTGGTTTCTTCTGTTTCTTTGTCGCTGAAGCCGCATTCCTCCATTATGCCAATAAAGAATTCGGAATGTCCAATGTCTATCTGAAAATTCTCAAGACCTGCAAGAAGCGAAATTTCAATAGCTTTTGCAATAACCTCGGCATCAACAAGGCATCCATCCTGACCCATGATTTCAACACCTGCCTGTGTAAACTCATTGGTCTTGCCTCCACCCACTTCGTTAAATCTGAATACATTCCCTATGTAAAACAGCTTTTTGGGCATTGCTTTATCGCCCACAATCTTTGTTGTAAACACTCTTGCTGCAGGAATTGTCAAATCAGGACGCAACACAAGGATCTGACCATTTTTGTCGGTCAGTTTGTACATCATTTCACTATCCATGGTGTTGGGTCCTGATGTAAAGACATCATAATATTCCAGTGTGGGAGTAATTATCTCATAATATCCACACATTCTCAAATGTTTTCTTATGTCGGCTTCCATATTTCTCATGTTGAAGCCTTCTTCAATCAAAATATCCTGCATGCCTTCAGGTGTGTAGATCTGTTTCATCTCAAACCTCCTTCACTTTATCGCAATAAAGCAATAAAGTGAACATAGTTTACATTAAAACCCCTATAATGTCAAGCACTATATATGTGAAAGCTTTGCATAAGCCAGCATAAGACGTTTCATTCCAGTACTGTCAAACTGTATCTCAACAACGGTTTTATCACCACTGCCTTCCATTTTCACAATGGTACCATTGCCAAACTTCTTGTGTTTTACTCTGTCACCCACCTTGAAATCTTTGGTATCAACCTTCCCGGTTTGTTGGTTCAGAGCTTTTACATCACCAACACTATTGACAACGCGTCCAAAAGCTCCCTTCCTGACAGCACCAGTCCTGAAAGTTGTACTTTTCTCACTCCTATCTTCCTCCTTCTCAGCTTTTAACTCAAGCTCCCTTAAAAATCTGGAAGGAACCCTGTAATTGGTTCTTCCGTAGAGCAATCTTAGCCTCGAATGAGTCAGATAAAGTTTTTTCTTTGCTCTTGTTATTGCAACATAACAAAGCCTTCTTTCCTCTTCAACTTCTTCAGGCATCTCTGCGCGCATGGACGGAAAGGTACCCTCTTCCATGGCAATTACGAACACAACAGGAAATTCAAGACCCTTTGAGTTGTGTATTGTCATTAGAGTGACCGTGTCTGCATCTACTTCCTCCTGCTTGTCCATGTCTGTACTGAGGGCGATGTTCTGCAAAAATGAAGTCAGATTGTTTAAGTTCTCAGCATCGGGAGATTCCAGGACTTCGCTTTCATACTCATTTGCAACAGAAATGAACTCCATAAGGTTTTCTATTCGGGATTCCGCTTCATCAGTATTCTCTCTCTTTAGTTCTTCAATCATGCCCGACTCGTATATCACATACTTTACATACTCGGAAATGGCCATTGTATCCTTTTTCATCATAATGTCCATTATCTTTAGCGCAAAGCTTGCAAGCTTGGATGCGGTTCTGGACAACTCGGGATAGTTGCCCGCATTAAGAAACACATTTAAGACATTTGTGTCTTCCCTGAGTGCAATGTCGTATGCGTTGTTGTATGAAACCTCACCAATTCCCCTTTTCGGAACATTGATAATCCTTCTTAATGCCACATCGTCCAAAGGATTGTCCAACACCCTAAGGTAGCAGACGATATCCTTGATTTCCTTCCTGTCAAAGAACTTCAAACCGCCGTACACCCTGTACGGTATTCCAAATCTGGTAAGAGCTTTCTCTATTGTCTGCGACAGGGCATTTATTCTGTAAAGAATGGTGAAATCCGAATATTTCATTCCTTTTCTAACACCATCCTGAATAGCACTTACTATATACAAGGCTTCGTCGTTTTGATCTTCCGCTTCGTATCTGGTTATGGGTTCTCCATGTCCCTGCTCCGTCCACAATCTCTTGTGTCTTCTTTCTGTATTGTTTTTAATTATCCTGTTTGCCGCATCCAGTATGTTCTGCGTAGATCTATAGTTCTGCTCCAGCTTTATTACCTTGCAGTCATGATACTCGTTTTCAAACTCAAGTATGTTCCTTATATCCGCACCTCTGAAACCATAGATGCTCTGGTCGTCATCTCCTACCACACACAGATTCTTGTACTTTGATGCAAGCAAACGGACAAACTCATACTGAGCCATGTTCGTATCCTGATACTCATCCACCATTATGAACTTGAACTTCTCCTGGTAATAATCAAGAACATCAGGATTCTCTTTGAACAACTTTATTGTCATAAGTATCATGTCGTCAAAATCCATGGCGTTGTTCGCAAGCAAGGTTTCCTGATACATTTTGTACACTTCCGAAACCATCCTAAACAAGTGGTTATTGTATGTGTCATGACTCTTGGTAAAATCCTTCCAAGATATCATCTCGTCTTTTGCTTTTGATATGTATTTTCTTACCGCTTTGGGGTCCAGGTATTTCTCATCTATATTAAGTCTTCTAAGACATTCCTTCAAAACCACCTGCACTTCGGTTTCATCGTATATGATGAAGTTCGAATTGAAACCTATTCTATCCGCATACCTTCTCAATATTTTACCACAGGCTGCGTGGAATGTGTTTATCCATATGCCGTAAAGATTTTCTTCGCCCAATAAAAAAGAAGCCCTCTCAGCCATTTCTCTTGCAGCTTTGTTGGTAAAAGTAATTGCCAGGATATTGTACGGACTTACGCCGCAGTTCCTTATCAAATGGGCTATCCTGTAGGTAATAACCCTGGTTTTACCACTACCTGCTCCTGCAAGAATTAGTAGAGGGCCTTCCACATGAGTGGCTGCCAAATATTGTTCTTTATTAAGTTCCTTCTTCAGATCCATTACAAGCTCCTTTGCCTTAAAACTTCGTACATAACCAAACTGGCTGCAACAGATGCATTCAATGACGTTATTTTTCCGACCATTGGAATTGATAATACAAGATCGCATTTCTTCTTGACAAGGCTACCTATACCCTTGCCTTCGCTTCCAACAACCACAGCGACAGGTCCTTTCAAGTCACAGTTGAAAAGGCTATAATCTCCATCCGCATCCGTACCAACAATCCAAACTCCTTCCTTCTTCAACTTGTCAAGAGTCTGGGCAACATTTGACACGCGCGCTATTTTCATATGTTCAATTGCACCCGCAGAGGTTTTCGCCACAGCAGCAGTCAACGGAACCTGTCTTCTCTTTGAGATTACTATCCCATGGGCTCCCGCCGCATCAGCACTTCTAATAATTGCACCAAGGTTGTGAGGATCCTGTATTTCATCAAGAACAATGACAAAAGGATCCTGCCCAAGTTCCCTTGCATGCTCCAATATATCTTCCAGCGTGTCGTACTGCCTGGCGGACAAATATGCCATGACACCCTGATGGCTGCTAGTACCTGTAATTGCAGTCAGTTTTTCCTTTGTTGTGATGCTGAATATAATTCCTTTCTCTCTTGCCAGGGCCTTGATAACTCCTATGGACCCACCATGCTCATTAACAAGCATAATCTTGTTAATGGGCGTATCACTTTTCAATGCCTCAATCACAGCATTCCTACCGTATATAAATTCATTATCAATGCTCATTAAAGCCTTTCTCCTTGTTCATTAATTCAAAAGAACGCTCCAAAATATGACTCATGCGTTCCGTCTGATTGGTAAGATAAAGGTATCCAATCAGACTCTCAAATCCCGTTGCATACCTGTAATCTGATATGTCCGCATTCTTGGGATGCGTATGGGTATTTGCATTTCTACCCCTTCTCACAATCTCCTGTTCATCAGGAGTGAGAATGTCCGCAAGCTCATGAACCATGAAGGACTGGGATTTTGCCCTTACATATGTTATGGCGTTCACATGCAATTTATGAACATTCCTGATTCCTGATGAAACAAGTTTCTCTCTAATAAACAATTCAAAGACCGAATCGCCAATATATGCGAGCACAAGAGGCGGAAGCATCTTCGCATCTTTTATGTTGTACTTTTTATCTTCCATAATTCCTACCATTATTTGGACTTTGCCTTCTTAGCCCAGGAATCCTTCAAAGACACAGTCCTATTGAACACAGGTTTCTCCGGTGTATGATCATTGTCTGTGCTGAAATATCCAAGTCTTAGGAACTGGAAGTGTGCATTCTTTTCACTATTGGCAAGAAAAGGCTCCACATATGCGTTTGTCACTACCTGCAATGAATCCGGATTCGCCTTGTCTACAAAATCAATTCCATCGGAATCATCCAAGGGGTCTTCCTGCAGGAACAACTTGTCGTACAAACGCACCTCGCTCTGTACCGCATTGTGTGCAGACACCCAGTGTATGGTACCCTTCACCTTTCTTGTTGGGAGCCATCCACCTCTGGACTCAGGGTCATAAGTTGCGTGCACGACGGTCACATTGCCATTCTCATCGGTTTCATAGGATGTACATTTTACATAATATGCATACTTGAGTCTTACCTCATTGCCAGGATAAAGTCTGAAATATCCTTTTACAGGTTCTATCATAAAGTCTTCCCTTTCAATATAAAGAACCTTTGAGAACTCTACCTTCCTTTTTCCCATCTCAGGATTCTCTGGATTGACCTCCGCTTCAAATTCCTCAACCAAACCGTCTTCATAGTTGTCTATAACCAGCTTGATTGGATCGAGAACAGCCATTCCTCTTGGCGCAACTCTATTAAGGTCTTCCCTAACGTAATGCTCAAGTAGAGCATGGTCAACAACACTCAAAGTAGTTGAAACGCCCACTGCCTCAATAAAGTTCCTTATGGCCTTGGGTGTGTAGCCCCTTCTTCTCAATCCGCGAAGGGTTGGCATTCTAGGGTCATCCCAACCCGACACTACATTGTTCTCAACCAGTATTCTAAGCAGTCTTTTGCTCATAACAGTATGAGTGAGATTAAGTCTTGCAAACTCGGTCTGACATGGCTCGGGATCAAAAGGACCGCACTCCCTGATAAACCAGTCATAAAGAGGTCTGTTGTTCTTGAAACCTATATCACACAAGGAATGAGTTATTCCTTCAAATGCGTCCTCAAGAGGATGCGCAAAGTCATACATGGGATATATGCACCATTCGTCACCTGTTCTGTGGTGTGTTGCATACAATATCCTGTAAATAACAGGATCCCTCATCACGATGTTTGGAGAAGCCATATCTATCTTGGCTCTCAATACCCTTGACCCTTCTTCAAATTCACCATTCTTCATGCGCTCGAACAGGTCAAGATTCTCCTCTATGCTTCTGTCCCGGTATGGACTGTTTTTGCCAGCTTCGGTCAAAGTTCCCCTATACTCCCTTATTTCATCAGGACTCAAATCGCATACGTATGCCAGTCCCTTCTTTATGAGTTTTTTAGCACATTCGTACATCCTGGGGAAATAATCGGATGCGTAGTAAATGCCATCCCATTTGAATCCCAGCCATTTAATATCCTCTTTAATGGCCTCGACATACTCTTCATCCTCTTTTTCCGGATTGGTGTCGTCAAAACGCAGGTTGCAAAGTCCGCCAAACTTTTCGGCAGTCCCAAAGTCTACACAAATCGCCTTTGCATGTCCTATGTGCAAATATCCGTTGGGTTCGGGGGGAAATCTTGTGTGAACCCTTTTACCGTAATATCTGCCACCTTCTTTTATGTCGTTGGCCACCATTTCATGAATAAAGTTGGTTGTTACAAATTCGCTATCCATTTTAACCTCCCAGTTTGCTAATACCGTATTCCATTCTTTTTAGCGATTCTTCTTTTCCCAGTATCTCTGCAATTTCCGTTGCTCCTCCCGGACTTACCTCAACTCCACTCAAAGCAGTTCTCATGGGCCAGAGAATCTGACTGTTCTTACATCCTAATTTTGCAGCCAGCTCCTTGATTCCTTCATACAAGCTGTTTGATGTAAAATCTTGCGCTTCTTTCAGGTAGTCGAATCCCTCTTTCAGGTAAGTCAAAGAGTTCTCCAAATCGGTCTTCATTTTTTTATGCACATATATCTGAATATCATAATCGGGTAATTCTGCAAAGAACGATATCTTCCCCGGTATTTCTGTCAGCACTTCCGTTCTCTTTTGTATAAGTCCGGCAATCTTCTTCATCTGCTCTTCTGTCAACGAAGAATTGGTGCCTTTTTCGATATATGGTCTTGCAACGTCATAAAACTCATCCAGGTCCATCCTTCTTATATGTTCGCCATTCATCCAAGTCAGTTTTTCAATATCGAAAATGGCTGGCGACTTGCTTAGTCCGTCCAGATTAAAAGATTTTTCAAGCTCCTCAAGTGTGAAGATTTCCTCAGTATCTTTTGGACTCCATCCCAAAAGTGCTATATAGTTTAGTATCGCCTTGGGCAGATAACCTCTTTCAACCAAATCCTGAAAAGAAGCATCCCCATGTCTTTTTGAAAGTTTGGTATGCTGGTCTTTCATGACGGGAGGAAGATGAATGTATGTGGGTATCTCCCATCCAAAAGCGCTATACAGCAGGTTGTATTTGGGTGTTGATGAAAGATATTCGTTTCCCCTTACAACATGCGTAATCTTCATCAGATGGTCATCCACTACATTTGCAAAGTTGTATGTTGGATATCCATCGGATTTTAAAAGCACCTGATCCTCCAAAGTCTTGTTCTCAATTGTAATGTCGCCATATACCACATCGTGAAAGGTTGTTGTTCCTTCGGTGGGCATCTTCTGCCTGATTACATGCGGAACATTGTTCCTGAGGTTTTTCTCCACTTCTTCCTTGTCCAAATAAAAGCAGTGCCTGTCATAGTTTAAAGCATCGCCAAGTTCGGCAGCACTCTTCTTTAGAGAGTCGAGCCTTTCCTTTGTGCAGAAGCAGTAGTATGCCTCTCCCTTGTCCACCAATTCCTGAGCATACTTTTTATACAAATGCAGCCTTTCACTTTGGATATACGGTCCGTAATCTCCACCCACATAAGGACCTTCGTCGTATTTGATACCTGTCATTTCAAGTGTATTGAAGATGGCATCCATGGCGCCTTCCACGTATCTTTCCTGGTCCGTGTCCTCTATTCTTAATATGAACTTTCCTCCGTTTGATTTTGCAATAAGATACTCATAAAGAGCCGTCCTCAAATTGCCTATATGCATGTACCCCGTTGGACTTGGGGCAAATCTTGTCCTCATGTCTTCCCTCCAATAATTACATATATCCTTAAAATTATATAATCACTAATGAACCGTGTCAACAAGCTTTACTCAAGCATTTTCAAGAAGGCTTCCTCGTCAATAATAGTGATACCAAGCTCCTTTGCCTTCTGCAGCTTGCTTCCGGCATCCTCTCCAGCAAGCACATAATCAGTATTTTTCGAAACACTGCTTAAACATTTACCGCCTCTGTCCTCTATTAATTTCTTCGCCTCTGCCCTCTTCAGACTGGGAAGCGTCCCCGTTAACACGAAGTTCAACCCTTCAAACCTTATGTCTTCCTTTGACCCTTCTTGCCTGTCTTCCATGTTGACTCCCGCTTCCTTCAAGAGTTCGAGAGTATGAATTGTCTGAGGCATCCTGAAAAACTCAACAATGCTTACAGCCGTTGTATACCCTATATCATTAATAGCAACCAAATCCTCCACGGTTGCCTTTTGCAAACTCTCCATCGATTTGAAACGTTTTGCGAGCTCCTTGGAATTTGCCACACCTATATGTCTTATTCCCAGACCGAAAATAAGCCTGTATATTTCGTTCTTCTTGCTGTTTTCAATATTCTCCAAAAGCCTACTGACGGACTTCTCACCCATTCTCTCCAGACGAACAAGTTTATCTTTTTTTTCATGAAGAGTATACAAATCCGGTATGTTGGAGATAAAGCCCTCGTCTATGAGCCTTTGTATGAGACTTGGTCCTAGATTTTCAATATTCATAGCATCCCTGGATGCAAAATGTACAATCCCTCTAAATACTCTTGCCGGACACTCAATTCCGATACACCTTGCTGCAGCTTCCCCAGCCTCCCTGACAACATCAGAGCCGCACACGGGACAGTTTTCCGGCATAACAAATCCTTTTCTCTCATAACCGTCATTTCTGGCATCCTTGTCCACAGAAACTATTGCAGGAATAATGTCACCAGCCTTCATTACCTCCACAATATCGCCAACCATAATATCTTTTTCCCTGATGTAGTCTTCATTGTGAAGGGTTGCCTTCTGAACTGTGGAACCGGCAAGAAAAACTGGTTCCAAAACTGCAAGGGGTGTAAGAACTCCGGTCCTTCCCACATTAACCTCAATATTTACAAGGCGCGTAAACTTCTTTTCTGCAGGGAATTTATATGCCACAGCCCACTTGGGGGATTTTGTGGATTCTCCCAATATATCTCTGTGGGAGAACTTGTTAACCTTTACAACCGCACCATCAATATCATAAGGGAGCTCCAGTCTTTCGTTGCCTATTCTCCCTACACTCTCCCAAACCTCTTCAGGCTTTCTACATACCGTGAAGCCGGGACTAATCTTGAAACCAAGCTCCCTTAGCAATAACAAAGCCTTGTCATGGCTTCCGATAATTATTCCCTCTTCTACTTCTTGTAGATTGAAGACGAATATGTCAAGGTTTCTTCTTGCGCAAACTTTTGGGTCAAGCTGTCTTAAAGATCCTGCCGCGGCATTCCTTGGATTTGCAAACAACGGAAGTCCTTTTTCCGCTTGATCCTCATTTGCCTTTTCATATGCGCTGTGGGACATGAACACCTCGCCCCTTACAACAAGACTCACAGGCCTTTTAAGCTTTAGAGGAACAGACTTTATAGTTTTTATATTCTCGGTTACATCCTCTCCCACAAAACCATCGCCTCTTGTGGCTCCGGCTCTGAAATACCCATTCTCGTATGTAAGGGTGACACTTAAGCCATCTATCTTCTTTTCAACTACAAAAGCCGCCTCTTCACCAGCCACACGCCTAATCTCCTTAGACATCTTGTCAACAAACGACAAAAGTTCCTCTTTTTCAAACACATTGTCCAAACTCTTCAAAGGAACCCTATGGGTGAACTTTTTAAAACTTGAAAGAGGTGTTCCACCCACTCTTTGCGTTGGCGAATCTTCAGTTACAAGATCAGAATGTTCATCTTCGAGACTTTTGAGCTCATGATATAGCAGATCATACTCATAATCGGATACACTGGGATTATCCAGAACATAATACTCATAGTTGTATCTGTTTATGAGTTCTTTAAGTTCTTCCACACGTTTTTTAATATCTTCCATAAAAACTCCCCGTATAAAAAGATATAATGTCGTAACAACGACATTATATCATTAATGACAGTATTTCACAAACAGCAACAAGACTACATGAGGTACTCGGATATGTCTCCAAAATCAAATCCTTTGTGGAATGCCATGTTCAATCCATCTGATATCGCAGTGGCCATTCTCTTTATACTAATATCTATATTCTTGGGTGTCACCACCATGTCTGCACCGCAGGTTTGTGATATGCTGGTTATCAAACTTGGCTCCAACTCTCCACCTTCCGCTTTTTCAAGAAGGTCTTTCGCCAAAGTCAATGCGTCCACAACAGTCGGCACACCTATCGATACTACCGGTACTTTTAATGTTTCCTGGGACAGCTCCATTCTTCTGTTTCCAACTCCCGAACCAGGAACAATGCCTGTATCGGACAGCTGTATTGTTGTGTTTATTCTCGATGTTTTTCTTGATGCGAGGGCATCAATGGCAAAGACAATATCCGGTTTAATCTTTTCAACCAAACTGAGTACTATTTCACTCGTCTCAATGCCCGTTATACCAAGCACTCCGGGAGCGACGGCACAAACATTTCCAAGACGCTCATCCAATTCCAGTTGAAGGCTTTTATCTGTAATGGCATGTCTTGTTATTATCATGGTTTCGACCACCTTGGGCCCCAGAGAGTCCGGTGTTATGTTTCTGTTTCCAAGACCCGCAACCATGATGGAAGGATCCTTTTTATGAAGTCTTTTTGTAAAGTACTCTACCTCATCGCAGAGGGTGAACGCCAGTTCCCTGTGTACATCCAGGGTGTTCAACTCTCCCTCTTTAAGTTCAAGGGTTACATAGATACCCTTCTTCTTCCCTATTACCCTCTCTGCCTCATCGCTTTCTATCTTTATGCGGGTTATAAGTATGTGGTCCTTTTCCTCCGTAGTAACAGTCATTCCTTCAGGCAGCTGTCTTTGTGCCTTCATTACACCTGATCGCTTTTCATCAATCATTTCTCGAGCTTCAAGTGCCAAGTCTGTTCTCATTTGCATAAATCTTCCTCCTGATCAAACAAATTTACTTTAAGTTTGTCCAATCTGGAAGATTTTATGCATAAAAAAAACGTGTTGAACACGTTTTTATTAGAAAGTCAATTATTGACTGACACTGGCATTAAGTGCTTTTGCAAGTTTGGACTTCTTGCGGGCGGCAGTATTCTTGTGAATAAGACCTTTTGCGGCTGCCTGGTCGATTTTCTTTATAGCCACTCTAACAGCCTCAGCTGCCTCTGGTGCATTGTCAGTTGCAGCATTTCTTGCCTTCTTTATATATGTTCTTAAAGCAGATCTCTTTGCCTTGTTAGCCGCTGCTCTCTTTCTGGCAATTAATACTCTTTTCTTTGATGACTTGATATTTGCCAAATTATTCACCTCCCGCAAAACAATTTAATTGATATAGTGAAAAAAAATCACGTCTCTTATTTTACCATAAAAAATAAAATATGCAACAAAAAATTTTAAACCGCCTGCTTGAGCCAATTACCTCCTGCTACTGCATGATTGTCATACAGTCAGCATTTATTTACCAGAACGTGAGCCTGCAACTATAAGTTCCAGAGCTGTTTCGTCCTTTATTAACCCGTTTTTGATATCCTCGTCCATTTTGAGGCAGTTCTCAAAGCTGTCCTTCAGTTCTTTTTTAGAAAATCTTCTGCACTGATCCACCAACTTTCTAGCTACAAAATCTCTTACACCCAGTATCGCAACCACATCCCTGACACTTCCCCCATCATCGATAATGCATTTTGTGTCATAAAGCTGCAAAAACTGTCTTGCAACCATGACGATTATAAACTGGGTGGATTCGTTGTTGTCCAACAAAAACTTAAGAGCTGTCAATGCCTTTCCCGAATCCTTTAAAGACAAAGCTTCGGTAAGGTCAAATATCCTTTGGCTGGTGGACAACTTACATACTTTTCTTACATGCTTATCAGTAATAACATCACCTTCAACCGTATATTTTATCAGCTTGTCCAGTTCATTAAGAAGCATAACAAGGTCATCTCCAAGACCCGATATCATAAGGTTTATTGCATCCATGGTTATCTTTCTGCTTTGCTGCATGGCTGCCTTTGTGAGTATTTTACCTATCATCGTATCGTTTTGACGGACGCATTCAATCACAATGCCGTATTTGTCCAGCGTTTTGTATGCCTTTGACCTTTTGTCCACATTGTCTTCTCTAAACACAAGGCAGGTAAACTCGGGAAGATCCGAAAGAAAATCCAGATCCAAGTTTGCAGTCCCCTTGCCGCTAAAAAATTCACTGTTCTTTACAACAATCAATTTCTTCTGTCCAAACATGGGCATTTCATCACATAAATCAGATAGCTCTCTTGCATTTATTTTCCCGTCAATTTTTATATAATTGAAATCATTATCACCCAAGAGTGCGTTTCTTATTGATTTAATATAGTAATCCTTCATATATTCATCAATACCATAAAACAGATATAAGCTTCCTATTCTTCCCTCTCTAAGGGATTTGTTGAATTCCTGGTAAGTCATCTGCGCCCCTCCTTCCTATAAATACTTCTGGATTCTTATGCTTTTTCCCTTCACCTTGATAATAACGGCACCATGATGATCCGTCCTGTACAACTCACAATCTTTAAATCTTTCCAATACGATATCATCAGGATGACCAAACTTGTTTTTCCGTCCAACACTTACAACAGCAACTTCAGGTCTTGCTCTTTCAACAAACCCAGGTGTAGAACTGGTATTGGAACCATGATGGGCAACCTGTATAATGTCACAGTCTTCTATTTCGTTCATCCTGATATAATAAGATTCTGCTTCTTTTTCAATATCGGAGCAAAAAAGCATTTTCTTTTGCTCCAACTTCAATTTTATCACTAAAGAAGAATTATTTAAAGATGCGATGTCCTTGTAAAACAGAATTTCTGAATAAAAGGAACTACCTGCTTCATAAACCGTCTTGTTTGATACATATACTACCTTTACACCTTTTCTTTTTGCATACTCTGCAATTTTCATGACTTCCTCATCATATTCATTGTCAGGAATAAACAAATAATTCACCTTAATTATATCCAAGACATCGTAAACACCGCCATAATGGTCCGAATGTCCGTGCGAAACTACAACAAAATCCAATTTGTTCGTTCCTCTTTTTAAAAGAAGCTGTGATACATTGACAAAACCCTCTCCAGCATCAACCAGTCCCTTAACCCCACATTTTGTTGAAATAAAAATACTGTTTCCCTGACCTACATCAAAAAACACAACTTCTGTAACCGCTGATGTGAGTATTATCAAAATAGCCATAAACGCCGGAATTCCCCTCATTACGTAAATCTTTGGTATTTCTATTTTTTTCTTTGAATTCTTGATTAAAAACAAAACAATCAAAAGGTAATATAATATATACAAAGTCAGACCCTTTGATGGAACAATTATTTCTGTTAAGAACTGTGGCAAAAAACTTGAAGACTCCATAACCTTGGTCATAAAATATAGCATTGAATGCAGAATATAGGATAGGAAAACTGCCAGGTATTTGAGGTGAAGAAAATCCACAAGGCACAATAAATACCCAATAACAAGAATGCCTGACGCAATGGGACCTGCAATACATGTAAACAGAACTCCCACAAGATTAATTCTGTTGAATACATTCCACATTACAGGAAAAAGTCCCATGTTTACAGATATTCCTGTAAAAAACGAATCCAAACTTATTGACAGCACCTTGCTCTTTTCATATCCACCTCTGCCTCTGCCGCTTCCTCCTCCAGTCTTGACACTCCTGTAACCTTTCTTTTCAAAGAATCTTACTACTGCAGGTTGAATGATATATATGGAAAAAGCACAACTGTAGGAAAGTATAAATCCCAAGTCATATATCGAATAAGGATTTCTCAATATTTGCATAATTCCTACAAAGCCTAGAACATTCAAGGAATCTCTTTTCCTTCCCAGCAAAAGTGCTATAATCCCCATTATTTGCGACATAACCGCCCTGAAAACGGACGGGGTCATGCCGGTAACAACAAGGAAAAACAAAAGCGGCAATACAAGCAATATGTTCCTGACCCATATGTTCAAATACTTTATCCTTAATCCTTTCCTGAAAGGCGTAAGGAACATGATGACATGGGTGCCGGACACCGCCATAAGATGGGCAAGCCCCGAGAGATGTATGCTCTCTTTGAGATTGTCGTCAATGGATTTTGCCTCTCCCGTCATTATGGCCATCGCAAGTGCGCTTCTGTCACCCAGATACTTTTTCAAACTTGCTGACATCCTGGTTCTTACAGAGGCTCCCCATCCAGTCAGGGAAGCCGGATTATCATCAAGTATCTCAATATCCTTTCTACTCACATAAGCCTGATACTTGACACCCTTTCCCAAAAGGTATTTCCTATAGTCAAACTCGCCAGGATTTGTTGCACACACAGGCACTGAAAGTTTGACAGATGCTTTTATCCTTGCTCCCTTTGACAATACATAATCATCAAAGTCAGCAGTGAGAAGAACATTGAATTCATCTGTCTCAATAACGTATTGTCCTTCCTTGTTCCATGGGGCCTTGTACACAATTCCTTTTATGCTTTTCCTTTCTGTCATTGCAGCTTCCTTTTTGGGGGAAGATGCATAGATATATGAAAGCAGCAACGACACAAGAAACAATACCAAAAAAAATCTATGGCGCATATACTAATTATACATCGCCATAGCATTTTTGTATCCTTTGGGGAATATTACCCGATATTATTATGAATTTTTACTTTTTGGTTTTGAAACAAATGATGCAACAAGACCAAAGAATATGGCCATTGCAATACCGGAAGCCACTGCTTCAAGACCTCCGGTAAGAATTCCTACGAACCCCTTTTCATCTATAGCTTTGAAGACACCCTTGCATAATGCATATCCAAAACCCGTCAATGGTATTGTAGCTCCCGTTCGCCCTATTTTCACCAGTTTGCCATATACTCCTATGGCTGTCAGAAAGACACCTGTAACCACGTACAGAACAAGTATTCTGGCAGATGTGAGTTTTGTCTTGTCAATCAGTATCTGTGCTACAACACATAATAGACCACCTGTTACAAACACGGCAAGATATTTCAAAAAAGTGTCCATTCAATCACTTCCCATCTACATATTCTGTATTGATACCGCATGCGCAATTCCAATAATTGATTCACCCTGCTTGGTGGATACGGGACTCATCAATGCACCCGTGGCTACAAACAAAACCTTGTTAATAGCAGCTTCCCTCAGCTTTCTCAGTATATATCCATTAAGGACAACAGCACTGCAGGCACATCCACTGCCTCCTGCGCAAGTCCCCTGTTTTTCAGGGTCAAATATCATCTCTCCGCAATCTTTCATATCTATGTCCAGGCCGTTTTTCTTCAATACTTCCATACACAATTTTTTACCCGTGATTCCCAGGTCTCCTGTTACTATCATATCATAATAGTCTGGTGAAAGGTTTAAATCCGACAGGTGAGCCTGTATTGTAAAAGCTGCAGCAGGAGCCATTGCCGCTCCCATGTTGTTGACGTCCTTTACCTCATAATCCACCATCTTGCCAGGTGTTACAGATACAATAACGGGGCAGCTTTCCTCTGGATTATTCGATGACAGAAGGCATGCACCTGCACCAGTTACAGTCCACTGCGCATCAGGCGCCCTTTGGTTTCCCAGTTCCATTGGAAACCGGAACTGCTTTTCCGCTGATGCAAAGTTACTGGAAGTCAGGCACACCGCATTATTCACACCTCCGCCGTCTATCAAAAGGGATGCCAATATCAATGACTCCGCCATGGTTGAGCATGCGCCGTACAGACCGAAGTACGGTCTTCCGTTTTTTTTAAGACCGTTGCCTGTTGCGATGCACTGGTTTAAAAGATCTCCTGCAAATATGCAGTCCACCATGTTCTCATTAATCTGGCTTTTTGCGAGCAGTTTTGCATATGTCGCTTCTACAAACCTGGCTTCCGCCTTTTCCCAAGTGTCCTCTCCAAAATCCTCATTCTCTTTCTGGTCAAAGTATTTGCCTAAAGGCCCTTCCTTTTCCTTCGGCCCTACTATGCAAACACCTTCCTTCCAATATACCTTTCTATCCAATACAAAAGTTTGATTTCCAACTTTCTGTGCCATATCGATTACCTCGTCAATAGAAAATATATTAGACCAACCAACACAGTGGAAGAAATACCATAAACAAGAACGGGGCCGGCTACAACAAACATTTGTGCGCCGACACCCATTATACGGCCTTCACTGCGAAACTCCATTGCAGGAGACACTATTGAATTTGCAAAACCTGTTATTGGTACGATACTTCCCGCTCCTGCAAACTTCCCTATATTGTCATAAACATTCAATGCAGTAAGCAATGCTCCCAAAAACACCATGAATACTGTAGTATGGACCTTGTTTACCTCTTCTGAAAAAGGCAATATGTCATTATATATCTGTGCAATAACACAGATAATTCCTCCAACAAGAAAAGCTCTGAGACAGTTGACAAAAACATTTGATTTTCCCGAATGTTTTTCAACCAGCTTTGTATATTCCTTTTGCTCCAAATTCATAACTTGACCTCCAAACATGGTTTACATATATTTTATCGCCATGTTTGGAAGCAATACATGCAAAAGTTGACATGATTTATCAGTTTATGGCATCCAAATTGTTTCTGATTTTTTTCAATATTTTTTTTTCCAATCTTGAGACTTGTACTTGTGATAGGCCTAATAGTTCTGCAATTTTAACCTGGGTCATTTCCTTGAAATATCTTAGAATGATTATTTGCTGTTCTGTTTTGTCAAGTTTTTTGATGGCGTTAACCAGTGCCATTCTTTCGAGCAGTTCGTTCATATCGTTGTCCTGGCCTTGTGTGTTTTCATCCGCCAGTTTGTCTATCAGGTAGAGCGGCGACGAGTCATTGTCATTTGTTACTGCGTATATGGATTCGGGAGTCTGTCCCGCTTCCAAAGCCATTGTCAGTGTTTCAACGTCAACATCCAGCCTTTCAGCCAGTTCCTTCAAAGTGGGCTCTCTTCCCTTCTCCCTGCTCATGATTTCCGAGACACCCTTTGCCTTTACATACAACTCTTTAGTCTGACGAGATATTTTAATTATACCGTCATCCCTGAGATATCTTTTGATTTCACCCGCAATCATGGGTACTGCGTAGGTGGAGAAACATACATTGTAGCTTGTGTCAAAGTTCCTTATTGCCTTCATTAGTCCGATTGTTCCAATTTGATATAGATCTTCCGGTTCCACACCTCTGTTTGTGAATCGTTTTACCACACTCCACACAAGTCCGGTATTCTTTTCAACAAGAGCACTCATCGCCTCGTTGTCACCATTTGCGGCTTTTATCAAAAGTTCCCTTGATTTTTCATCATGGAACTCATTCAATTCCATCACCCCTTGCCAAGAGAGTGGAAGATCTTCTTTATTCTTACTATCGTGCCTTTGTTGACTGCCGACTCCACGTCGAGTTCATCCGAAAAGGATTCCATGATTGTGAAACCCATGCCGGATCTTTCGTTTTCCGGATCCGTAGTGTACAATGGCTTTCTTGCAAGCTGAACATCAGCTATTCCGCAGCCTTGATCAACCACAGTGACCACAATGTAGTTTTCGTACAGCTCACATATCATCTCTATTTCCTTGGAGCTGTCCAGTTTGTAACCATGGATTATGCAGTTGGTTACGGCCTCACTGACCGCGGTACGCAAATCGGAGATTTCCTCAAGGGTTGGATCCAGTTGTGCAGCCATAGAGGAAGCTAGTATTCTCGCCAAAGACTCGTTTTCACTTTTAGCAGGAAAAACAACTCTCATGTAATTTGTTCTATCCATTGTCATACCCCACATTCCTTCAAAGATTTGCATTTATGTATATAATTGAACACACCAGCCATCTCAAGAATTTTCATGACATGTTTGAAATAGCTTGTCTTGCCTTCAGTTAGAAACCAGGTGGTGCCTCCCAAATGGGAGACTGTACGATACCTGCCCATCAGAACGCCAATGCCTGCACTGTCCATAAATGTCAGTTCTGTAAAATCGAATACCACATCCTTGACTAGAGTTCTTAGTATTTCCCTATCAATCCTCCGTCTGAGCTCGTCCGCACAATGATGATCAAGTTCACCAGTTACTTTCAATATTAGTAAATTGCCTTTTCTTTTCATTTCAAGTTCCATGGCTCACCCTCCTTGATATTCTGTACATATATTCTATATTATTTCCCAAAATATTACCCTGTTTTGGGAAATAATTTGAAAAAGACCCGTCGAATACAAAAGGGTGCAGCCTTGAAAACGATCATGTTTTCTTGGGAAATCACATGTCTTTTTCATCAATTTTGTTTGCAATTTCGATTATTCTGTTCAGCCTGTGGGCAGTGCCCGCCTTGCTTATTGGTGGGTTTAGAAGCTTGCCCAGCTCCTTCAAATCAAGCTCGGGATTCTCAATCCTTGCCATGGCAGTATCAAGCAGATGCTTTGGCAGTGTGCCAAGCATGTTTTTCTCCTCCAAAAGCCTTATGGCCTGTATCTGTCTGTAAGCTGCATCACTGGCCTTTTGCAGATTTGCATTGTCGCAGTTTACCGCCCTGTTTGTGTTGTTCCTTATCTCCCTTATGATAAGCGCATTTTCAAACTCCATAACCGCCTTGTAAGCGCCAATCAGGGTAAGAAAATCCGATGCGGTTTCAGAATGCTTCATATATATGACGTATCTTTCTTTCCGCATCATTGTCTTTATATCCAGTTTGTAGTATTCAAGAATGGTTTTGCAGATTTCGTATGGAAGACTTGACCTGAAACTCATCTCCACATGGGTAGCCTTGTCAATATCATTGGTCCGTCCCGAGGTTATGTAGCAGCCTCGTACAAAAGCTTTCATGCAGCACTCATCCATGGGCTCAGGCTTGTATGAAAAATGTGGCAGGATGATTGTGTACACATCACTCTTCTTCATTTTCTCCAAATCAAGCTCAAGATTGTGATACTTCTTTACAAGAAATCCTAGTCTTTCCGCATACAAAGAACTTTTTGTTTTTATCTTGTTTCCTGAAAGAGTCAAACGGATAGCCGCATATTCGCAGAATATGCAGCAGTCCGTGTTTACTTCCAAGACATACAATTCATCCTTCACCCTCATTTGAAAAGTAGACATGTGATCACTTGCTTTCCTTTATTTCAAAAACGGTGTAATCTCACCTTGATAGAACACTCTAAGTTCATGCATTGCCCTTGTGCAGGCCGTATACAGCATCTGCCGGTCGCTCTTGTCGTAGTATTCGTCCTTTGATGCATTCCAAATGGCAACACAGTCAAACTCAAGGCCTTTTGCAAGATAAACAGGAAGTATTTTCACCGCATACTTGGCGTCAAGCTTCAAATTAACCTCTTTTGCAGACTTCATTGACTTGCAGAGTACTGCAATATTCATGTATCCCTTTTCATACATATCGACAACAAATTTTGCAACTTCCTCATTCATTTTGTCCTTGCCTGTGCGAACCACCTCCGGTACATTGCCGCTTCTTATGCTGTGCTCTTCTTTTTTGTTTATAATGTGCGAGGCAAACTCTATAATCTCATTTGTCGACCTGTAATTGGTTGTAAGCTCATATTTTCTAAAGGGTCTTCTTTGTATTATGTCCCTTATATCATCCACAAAGTTGCCGGTGTTTTCAAATACAAGCTGTTTCCTGTCACCCACAAACAGCATGTTGCAGTGAGGGAACCTGCGTTTAATTAGTTCGAGAAATACAGGCGCAAAATCCTGAGCTTCGTCCGCCAAAAGATAAAAAAGTGTGGGTTCAAACTCAAACTTGTACATAAGGGCGCTCATAAGCCCTATTGCACATATATCTTCCCACAGAAGGGTTTTTGGTGCATACTTTTCGAGATTGACTCCCACCTCGTCAAAAAACTTCCTGTCCTGGTACATCCTGTAATACAAGGTTTCCACTGAATGGCAGGTGATCATGCTGTCAAGTCCCTCTTTTATATGCTCCTTGATTTCAAAGGACTTGATTTTTCTCATCTCGGCTACTCTTTCCGCAACGAGAGCTGTTCTTTCATAAACCGCCTCTGACCTGAACTCATCATAGAAGAGTTCCTCCAAAGTCTCCTTGTCAATATATTCTGTAAGCTCATCATCAAGGTAAAGGTCTTCCGGAACAAAAAGACTTTTCTCCACATGCTTTACATACTTCTTGACAATCTCTGAAAAATCTCTCGTGCACTTGAAGGCTGAGATTTTTCTTAGTCTTGTCATCTCGGTTTTATTGGCAGAAAGAATGTACTCCTGGGATTCAAGCCTTCCGAGATAATGCGTGCCTGCAGAATAAAACAAAAAGTCGCCCACTATTTCCTCTGGCGATATCTGATTTATATTTTCTTCTCCCAAATCAGGTAAAACACTTGAAATGTACTCCGCAAACACCTTGTTCGGGGAAATGATTGCCAGCTGCTGGTTTCTAAGCCTATCCCTGAAGTGGTACAGCACATATGCAGCCTTATGAAGAGCAATGGATGATTTGCCGCTGCCAGGGCATCCCTGTATAACACTTACACCTTCTATATAATCCCTGATTATCCGGTTCTGCTCCTTCTGCAAAGTCTGCACAATAACCTTCATCTTCTCGTCAGAGTTTCTGCTCAACACCTCATACAGAAACTCGTCATCCGAAGGCATGTGTATGTCAGTGAATTTTTCAAGTTTGCCGTTCTTGAATACATATCTTCTTTTAAGATGCAGAAGACCGTGAATTTCACCCATCGGCGCCTTGTATGAAGCATTTCCGGGTTCGTGCTCGTAGTACAGGGAAGCTATTGGAGCCCTCCAGTCGTAAATAATTATGTTGTCTGTTTCCGGATCCTTGACTGTATGAATACCAATATAGAACTTGTCAACGGGATGTGAAACTTCCTGAAAATCAAACCTGGCAAAATATGGTTCTTTAAGCTGTCTGCCAAGTTTTGCAAGAACATTCAGCGTGGATTCATACATTCTCGTATCTTGGGCTTCCGCCTTGAGCAGATCCATCTTCTCATCATCTTTAAGCTCGTAAAAATAATCTATGAAATATGTCCTATCCTTGACTATATCCTTGCGCTGTTTCTTAAGATAAGACAACTCTTCATCAACAAGCTTCTTAATAACATTTATGGTCATCTCCGCATATTCAAGCTCTTTTCTTTTCTCTTCAGTATACATTCTTTCAACTCCTGTAGCTGCCATTTATTTTCACATAATCGTATGAAAAATCACATGTCCACATAATGGATTTTTCACTACCTAGGTTAAGGTCCACCAGAATCTTAAATTCGTCCTGTTTCAGTATTCCAATGGCAATGTCTTCATCAAATTCCAAAGCGACGCCGTTTTTACATACCGCAAGCCCTCCTATATATATATCTATTCTGTTAGGCTCAAAATAGGCCTTTGAATAGCCTGCTGCGGTAATAATTCTGCCCCAGTTTGCATCTTCACCAAAGAAAGCGGTCTTGCACAAAGGAGATTTTGCAATTGCGGAGGTTATAAGGTCGGCATCCTCTTTTGATTTAGCATTAACAACCTCAATCTCCACAAGTTTTGTAGCTCCCTCGCCATCCTTGGCAATAGCTTTGGCAAGATTCAGGCAAACCTCATAAAGGGCCTGCTCAAAAAGAATGTATTCACTTCCATCTTCTTCTATGCATTCGTTACCAGCCATTTGGCTAGCCATCACAAGGCACATGTCGCAAACAGAAGTATCTCCGTCAACAGATACTCTGTTAAAAGTCTTGTTAACGACATTGGATAATGCCTTGTCTAGCATTTTCTTTGAAATATTTGCATCAGTAGTAATAATGGATATCATAGTGGCCATGTTGGGATGAATCATCCCGCTGCCTTTTGCCATACCGCCAATTCTGACGGTTTTTCCTCCTATGACGGTCTCCTTCTCATACAACTTCGGTACCGTGTCCGTGGTCATGATTGCCTCCATGGCATCATGTCCGCCTATGTATGACAACTCATCAAAAGCCTTGTCGATTCCCTTCCTTATCAACTCCACATTCAATGGCACACCAATGACACCCGTGGATCCAATAAGAACGGTTTCCTTGTCAACATTCAGTTTTTGTGCCAGATATTCGGTAATTAACTGGGCATCGTCGTACCCTCTCTGTCCAACACAGGCATTGGCACATCCGCTGTTTACTACCACTGCATTAACATATGGACTAGTTTCCATTCTCTCCATTGTAAGCTGAAGAGAGTGTCCCTTGACAATATTTGTAGTATACACTCCGGCACATACACAAGGACTATCTGAAATAACAACGGCAAGATCCTTCCTGCCGTTTTTCTTCAGCCCACATGCAACACCGGAGGCTTTAAATCCCCTGGCAAACGTTACCATTTACTCCTCCTTAATTACAAGTTAATACTACTTTGTCATCCACCACATCAGCATTTACGACACAACCCGGTTTCAGAACACCTCTGAGATACATCTCTGACAGTTCATCCTCAATGGTTTTCTGAATCAGTCTTCTCAAAGGTCTTGCACCGTACTTGTCATCGTAGCCATGTTTTACAAGATAGTCTATTACATCGTCTCCTATAACAAGCTTTATGTTTCTGCTTTCACAATTACCTATAACTTCAGCAAGCATCAGCCATGCAATCCTATACAGTGAATCCTTGTCAAGTTTGTTGAACACAACAACATCGTCGACACGGTTCAAAAACTCCGGTCTGAATATCTTCTTCAGGGCATCGTGAGCCTTGTCTTCTATTGCTTCCTGCTCATTAGCCACAAATCCCATTTGAGCACTCTTCAAGGAAGTGCCTGCATTGGAAGTCATTATGATTACAGTGTTTTCAAAATTCACAGTTCTGCCCTGGCTGTCGGTAAGCCTTCCGTCATCCAGTATCTGAAGCAGCATGTTGAAAACATCCTCGTGGGCCTTCTCAATCTCATCAAGAAGTATTACAGAGTAAGGTCTTCTCCTGATCTTCTCCGTAAACTGACCGGCTTCATCATATCCGATATATCCTGGAGGAGAACCTATGAGTTTTGAAACTGTATGCTTTTCCATATACTCGGACATGTCAAGCCTTACCAAGGCATCCAGGTTTCCAAACAGAAGCAGGGTAAGCTGCTTTGCAAGTTCCGTCTTTCCAACGCCTGTTGGTCCTACAAATATGAAGGAGGAGGGCTTGAATCGCTTCCTGAATCCGGAACGGTTTCTTCTAATGGCTTTTGCACAGGCTTCTACCGCCTTATCCTGTCCGATGACTTTTTGCTTGAGCCTTTTCTCCAGATTCAAAAGTTTCTCCGCTTCCTCTTCGGATATGGTCTGAACAGGTATTCCGGTCCAGTTCTCTATAACTCTTGCTATGTCATCGAACTCAAGGTTGATATATGCTTTCTTGTAAAGCTCTTCCAACCGCTGATTTATGACAGACTCCCTTGCCTTGAGCTCTGCCACCTGCTTGTACTTAAGCTCTTCCTCTTCTCTTGTTTTGGTATCGATTTCTGACAGTTCAAGCTGCTCTTTTTTGTTTTCTTGTAATTCAGCTTCCAGTCTGCCAATCTCCAGCAAGACATCATTGCGCAGATTCGCCCTTGACGCAGCCTCGTCAATAACGTCAATAGCCTTGTCAGGCAAAAACCTGTCAGTGATATATCTCTCAGCCATATAAACCGCATCTTCAATCAGGCTGTCGGATATTTTAACCTTGTGGTAGTATTCGTAATACTTGCGTATTCCCTTCAAGATCTCAATGGTCTCTTCAGCCGTTGATTCCTCAACGAAAACAGGCTGGAACCTTCTCTCAAGAGCACCGTCCTTTTCTATACGTTTTCTGTACTCATCAAGAGTTGTGGTACCTATGACCTGTATCTCTCCCCTTGAGAGGGCGGGTTTTAATATATTCGCTGCATTGAGAGAGCCTTCTGCCTCGCCTACACCCATAATGTTATGAATCTCATCTATTACAAGTATTATGTCCTGGTCACTCTTTACCTCATCAAGAACACCTTTCATGCGGGCTTCGAACTGGCCTCTGAACTGAGTGCCTGCAATCATGGCGGTCAGATCAAGCTGATACAGTTTTACCTTGCTGAGCTTGACAGGCACATCGCCATTGACTATCCTCAATGCCAGACCCTCTGCTATGGCGGTTTTTCCCACACCAGGCTCGCCCAGCAGAACCGGGTTGTTTTTTGTCCTTCTATTAAGTATCTGAATTACCCTTTCAATCTCCTTCTCTCTGCCAACAACTGCATCGATATCGCCTCTTTTGGCCTTCTCATTCAAATTTGTGGCATAGGTGGTCAAGTATTTAAGGTTTTTCTCATCTGTCTTCTTTGCTTTTTTGGTTTCTTTGCCAGTCTTCTTGTCTTTATCACTTTCACTTGGTTCGTATGGCTGAATCTCCCTGTTGGCACTAAAAAAATTAACCCTGTTCTTGAATAAATTAAAAACGTCGGGAACTCCGCCTTTGTTATCTATACCTTCCAAAAGAGGACCATCTTCACCCTCTCCCTGCATGGAAGTCATCATTTCAGTCATTTCATCAGTCAATGTCTCTATTTCATCATCGGCTATCCCCATCTTTGAGAAAAAATGGTCTACCTGAGGTATATGCAGTTCCTTTGCACATACCAGACACAGTCCCTCATTGATCTGGTTGCCGTTAATGTCAACTTTGGATATGAAAACTGTTGCTATTCGCTTCTTGCAGTTTACGCACATGCTGTTTTTCATTTTTTAACACCTTCTTTAAAAATTGTCCAGTATACGATTGGGCACATTCCGCAACCTGCTCAGGAGTTCCAGTACATACAATACGTCCTCCCTTTTCTCCACCTTCAGGTCCCAGATCTATGATATGGTCGGCGCACTTTATTACATCCAGATTGTGTTCTATGACCAAAACGGTGTTTCCGCCATCAGTCAACCTCTGTAGTATTTCTATTAATCTTCTTACATCATCCGAATGAAGACCTGTTGTAGGTTCATCCAGAATATATAGTGTTTTACCTGTACTGGTTTTTGAAAGCTCCGTTGCCAGTTTGACTCTCTGAGCTTCTCCACCGGACAATGTAGTGGATGGCTGGCCTAACCTTATGTATCCCAGACCAACCTCGTTAAGGGTTGCAAGTTTCTTTGCTATACGTGGAATATCCGTAAAAAACTCGCAAGCTTCCTCCACTGTCATATCCAGTATGTCTGCAATATTCTTGTTCTTGTATTTAACTTCAAGCGTCTCCCTGTTATATCTCTTGCCCTTGCACACCTCGCAAGGAACATAAACATCAGGCAGAAAATGCATTTCAATCTTTAATATTCCATCACCAGAGCAGGCATCACACCGTCCGCCTTTTACATTAAAACTAAACCTTCCAGCTTTGTAACCTCTTGCCCGACTGTCGGGAGTCTGGGCAAACAACTGCCTAATCAAGTCGAATGTACCGGTATATGTTGCAGGATTCGATCTCGGTGTTCTCCCTATTGGAGACTGATCGATGTTTATTACCTTATCCAGATATTCTATACCCTCTATATCTTTATATGCACCACCTCTTGTTTTTGCACCGTTTAATTTTGATGCAAGAACCTTGTAAATTATCTCATTTACAAGAGAACTCTTTCCTGAGCCTGACACTCCTGTTACACAGGTAAAGGTTCCTAGAGGGATGCTTACATCGATATTCTTAAGATTATTCTCGCTGGCACCTATCACTTTCAATATTTTGCCATTGCTTTTTCTTCTAATCTCAGGAATATCAATCTTCATTTTACCTGAAAGGTATAGGCCTGTCAAAGAATTTTCGTTAGCCATGATCTCCTCAGGCGTACCTTCAGCGACCACATAACCACCGGTAGAACCCGCACCAGGACCAATATCTATTATATGATCGGCGCTTCTCATTGTATCCTCGTCGTGTTCCACCACAATAAGGGTGTTGCCCAAATCCCTCAAATGCATCAATGTCTTTATAAGTTTGTCATTGTCCCTTTGGTGAAGACCAATACTTGGCTCGTCAAGGATGTACAATACACCTGTCAGGCCAGAACCTATTTGGGTTGCCAGCCTGATTCTCTGAGCCTCGCCACCAGACAGAGTGCCGCTGGAACGTGCAAGGGTCAGGTAATCAAGTCCTACGCTAATAAGAAACCCGATTCTTGCCTTTATCTCCTTAAGTATCGGAGCGGCAATCATACTCTCCGATTCCGATAGCTCAATCCTGTCAAGCAAGTCACTGACATCACCTATGGGCAGATTTGTAAGCTTCGTTATATTCATGTCACCGACTGTAAAGGCAAGGCTTTCTTTTCTTAGCCTTTCCCCTTTGCATTCAGGACAGGTTATGTTGCTCATAAAACCCTCGTAATACTGTTTCATTGTTTCACTGGTGGTTTCCTTGTACCTGCGCTCGACAATATTCACAATGCCATCAAACCGTGCAGTATATGAACCACCATCATATTTAAATAGAATTTTCTCATTCCCGCTACCATATAGAATAACATTCTGTATCTTTTTTGGCAACTCGTTGAAAGGAGTATCAAGACTGAATCCGTAATGCTTTGCAATTGACTGCATTATCTGATAAGTATAACTGTATCCGTTTTCCACATTCCAACCTGAAATGACAATGGCTCCGTCAGCCAGACTGATTGTCTTGTCGGGAATGAGCATGTCCGGATCTATTCTCAGCAGGTATCCAAGACCAGTACATTCAGGACATGCGCCAAAGGGATTGTTGAAGGAGAACATTCTGGGCGACATCTCGGGAAGAGATATACCGCAGTCAATGCATGCAAAGTTCTGGCTGAACATGATTTGCTCCTGTCCGACAATATCTATCAATGCAAGACCCGATGCCAGATTAAGAACCGTCTCAAGAGAATCGGCAAGTCTTCTTTCTATTCCTTCCCTTACCACAAGCCTGTCCACAATAACTTCAATATTGTGCTTCTTGTTCTTGTCAAGTTCTATGTCCTCTGTAAGGTCATACCTAATGCCATCCGCATTTACCCTTGCATAGCCGCTCTTGGCTAGGCTTTCAAAGAGCTTCTTGAACTCACCCTTCTTGCCCCTTACCACCGGCGCCAGAAGCTGGATTCTTGTTCCTTCTGGCAACTTCATAATACTATCCACCATCTGATCCACGGTCTGCGATGATATGGGTTTTCCACAGTCCGGACAGTGGGGCTTTCCTATTCTGGCATACAAAAGCCTTAAATAGTCATATATCTCGGTAACTGTACCCACAGTGGATCGGGGGTTTCTGCTGGTAGTCTTCTGGTCAATTGAAATAGCAGGAGACAAACCCTCAATACTGTCCACATCGGGTTTCTCCATTTGTCCCAGAAACATCCTTGCATAAGAAGACAACGACTCTATATATCTTCTCTGTCCTTCAGCATATATCGTATCAAAGGCAAGGGATGACTTGCCGGAACCGGAAAGTCCGGTCAAAACAACGAATTTGTTTCTGGGTATTGTTACATCTATGTTTTTAAGGTTGTTTTCTCTTGCACCTTTAATAACTATCTTTTCTATCATATATGTTCATCTTCCTAACTCATTACTGCTTTAATCTTCTTAATCATGTCTCTTAGTTTTGCCGCTTCCTCATACCTTAGTTCCGCAGCAGCTTCAATCATCTTGTTTGTCAGTGTTTCAACAAGTTCATCCACCGGCAGGGCCTGTTCATCCTCGTCAAGAACAGATCCGAGAGTCAGAGCCTTTTCTTCCTCCTCATCCATCTTCTTTGTAGACTCAATTATGTCCCTGATGCTCTTTCTGACTGTTACTGGAACAATCCCATGCTCTTCATTGTATTCCATCTGAATTCTTCTTCTTCTGTTTGTCTCGTCTATAGCGTATTTCATTGCTTCGGTTATTGAGTCCGCATACATAAGGACTCTGCCATTCACATTTCTCGCAGCCCTTCCAATCGTCTGGATTAAGGAAGTCTCGCTCCTAAGGAATCCTGTCTTATCCGCATCCAATATGGCTACCAAAGACACCTCGGGCAGGTCAAGACCTTCCCTCAGGAGGTTAATTCCAACAAGAACGTCAAACTCGCCCTTTCTTAGGTCCCGTATAATTTCCATTCTCTCTATAGTATGAACATCGGAATGCAAGTACTTGACCTTGATATCCATTACCGCAAGATACTCGGTTAGGCTTTCTGCAAGCCTTTTTGTAAGTGTCGTCACAAGCACCCTTTCGTTTCTTCCAACAGTTGTCCTTATCTCATTTATCAAATCATCAATCTGTCCATCCACAGGACGTACGATAATCTCAGGATCCACAAGACCCGTAGGCCTGATTATCTGCTCTACAACCTGTACTGATCTCTCCCTTTCATAATCACCAGGCGTTGCACTTACGTATATTATCTGGTTGATTCTGTCCTCGAACTCTTCAAAGGTAAGAGGTCTGTTATCATATGCGGATGGAAGTCTGAATCCAAATTCCACAAGTGAGGTTTTTCTTGCCCTGTCACCATTGTACATTGCCCTTATCTGGGGTAATGTGGCGTGGGACTCGTCAATTACCATGAGAAAATCGTCCGGGAAGTAGTCTATGAGGGTATGGGGAGGGCTTCCCGGCTCTCTTCCGGAAAGATGTCTCGAGTAGTTCTCTATGCCCTGACAGTACCCAATCTCCTTCATCATCTCAATATCGTAATTGGTCCTCTGCTCGATCCTGTAGGCTTCAACCAGTTTTTCCTGGTTATTAAAGTACTGTATTCTCTCTTTTAATTCCTCCCGTATTGATTCTATTGCCATCAGTCTTTTCTGATGGGTTGTGGCATAGTGAGATGCAGGAAAGATTGCCACATGATTCCTAACACCATATATCTCACCAGTCAAAGCATCTATTTCAGAAATCCTGTCAATTTCATCACCAAAGAACTCAATCCTTATGAGCCTGTTATTAAGGTCCGACGGGATAATTTCAATAATATCTCCCCGGACCCTGAAAGTGTTTCTCTTGAAATCAAAATCATTTCTCTCATACTGTATGTCAACAAGCTTTTCTATTATCTCATCCCTGTCACGAATCATGCCAGGCCTTAAAGAAAGCATTAGGTTTACATAATCGTCAGGGTCTCCCAGACCGTATATGCAGGAGACACTGGCTACAATAATGACGTCCCTTCTTTCAAAAAGAGCCGACGTGGCAGAGTGCCTGAGCCTGTCTATCTCCTCGTTTATCTGGGCGTCTTTTTCAATATATGTGTCGCTGGATGGAAGATAGGCTTCAGGACGGTAATAATCATAATAGCTCACAAAGTATTCCACACAATTGTCAGGGAAGAATTCCCTGAATTCAGAACACAATTGTGCGGCCAAGGTCTTGTTGTGAGCTATGACTAAAGTAGGCTTTTGAACTGCTTCAATGACTTTTGCAATTGTAAAGGTTTTGCCGGAACCGGTTACTCCCAGCAATGTCTGGTGTACATTGCCGTTTATGATGCCATTTGCAAGAGCATCAATAGCCTTTGGTTGATCTCCTGCAGGATTGTATTCCGACACCATCTTGAATTTGTCCATCAAGGTCTCACCAAACCTATCTTTCTGTATACTTCGTCAAGAGTTTTGCTTGCTATTTCCTCCGCTCTTTCAGCGCCGTTTCTTAGAATCTTGTCCAAATAATCCTTGTCACTTATTATTTCATTATACTTTATGCGTATGGGTGTAAGTTTCGCAACCACTGCATCCCCCACCGCCATTTTGAACTCACCATATCTGGAATTTTCAAATTCCTTCTCAACTTCATGAATGGCCTTTCCCGTTACAGTAGCGTATATGCTGATAAGGTTGCTGATACCAGGCTTGTTCGCCTCATCATAAATTATCTCAGCACCCGAGTCTGTAACGGCTTTCTTGAATTTCTTCATTATGCTGTTAGGTTCCTCTATAATGCTGATAAAGTTGTTTTTGTTTTCATCCGATTTGGACATTTTCTTTTCAGGATCCTGCAGACTCATTATCCTTGCACCCTGTTTGGGGATATATGGTTCGGGTACTACAAATGTCTCACCATATATATTGTTAAACCTCTGAGCCACATCCCTTGTAAGCTCAAGATGCTGTTTCTGGTCGTCTCCTACAGGCACCAAATCAGCATTGTACAAAAGGATATCGGATGCCATCAAAACGGGATAAGTAAACAACCCGCTATTTATATTCTCCGAGTGTTTTGACGATTTTTCCTTGAACTGTGTCATTCTGCCAAGTTCACCCATGTATGTGTAACATCCAAGAACCCATGCCAGCTCACTGTGGGCAGGAACATGCGACTGAATGAACAGAATATTCTTTTCAGGATCCAATCCACAGGCAATGTACAATGCAAGCACCGAGTATGATCTTTGCCTCAGTTCCTCAGGGTTCTGCCTGACTGTCAGTGAATGCAAGTCAACCACACAGTATATGCAATCATATTCATCCTGCAATATGGCAAAATTCTTAAGTGCGCCCAGATAGTTTCCCAATGTCAAATGTCCTGAAGGTTGTACACCACTGAATATTCTTTTTTTTGCCTTATCTCCCATACATAACACTTCCTGTTTTATTATTAGTTAACTTATAAAGTTTAGCATTTTATATGATTTTTTTCAACCATGGTTTTTCGAATATATGTTCGATAATATTACATTTTACACTATTTTTCTTTCTTGTCAACAAGTATACAACAAATATATAACTAAAAGCTCGATAAAAGATAAACAATCCATTACCGAGCCGTTTTATTATTCAGAATATGATTTCTTTCCATAGACAACTTTCCTTATTGTTCCGCTTGCAACAACCTTGTTGTCTCCTTCAAGATATATTTTTTTAGCCAGAATGTCATTAATACTAATATCTTTTGTATAAAACGACATCCTCGCCCTGCCCTCGCTGGTAACAAGGTCGGGCAAAATATAAGAATCGCCGTTTTTTATGTTGAAACTGTACTTCTTAAGAGCAAGCCCCTTAATGTCAACGTCCAGTCTTGTATAGCCATCATTCAGAACATAAAATCGTACCATTCCTATTATTCCTGGTGCTTCGTCATTTCCAAAAATATATGCTACAGCCATTTTCACGTTTTTCCACCCCCAATTACTCTCTACTATATAAGTTATGAATAATCGGGGAATACTGTTTGAATATTTTCCAATTATCTTTCTTCCCTGAAGTAGTTGACTCCACAGGAAGCAGGTTGCTGATTCTCCTTCTTTATTTTGACAGATGTGATTACCAGAATTATAACAGTAACCAGATATGGCAGCATCTCAAGCAGATACGGCGATATTGGACTGTCTTGGAATCTCAGGGCAATAAGTGAGGTTATGCCAAATAGCAAAGAACCGTAAATCGCCTTGAGCGGATTCCAACTCGCAAATATCACCAATGCCACCGCAATCCATCCTTTTCCGGCAATCATGTTGTTGCCCCAGGTAGTAAGGTACACAACGCCAATATATGCGCCGGCAAGTCCACAGAATGCACCACCTATGCATATGTGTACATATTTGTACAATGAAACATTTATACCCGCCGCATCCGCTGCTGCAGGATTTTCGCCCACCGCTCTCAAATTTAGGCCTGTTCTGGTCTTGTTGATGTAAAAATACGCAATAACAACCAATACAATCGACAGATAAATAATCATGTCATAGCCGAAAAGGGCTCTTCCGAGAAACGGAATGTCTTTCAGAACGGGAATCTTCCAGCTTACCTTTTGTGTTACCGCATCCGGTATCCTTACGCTTTCACCCTTGCCGCCACTCAGGGTATTGCCCAAAAATCTGGCAACTCCCTGTCCGAATATTGTCAGGGACAAGCCCGCAACCACCTGATTTGTTCTTAGTGAAACAGTAGCAAAAGCATATATCAATGCTCCAAAAGCACCAAACAAACAAGCCGCAATCAGAGTCATTATCACACTATTGGTGGCTACTGCTGTATAGAAGCCCGCAAAAGCTCCCATGTACATCATGCCTTCAATACCAAGATTTGTGTTTCCAGCCTTTTCATTGAATATGGCGCCGGTTATACCAAGAAGTACAGGTATCGACACTCTTACCGCAATGTAGATATATGATGCAATAATCATTACTTAGCCACCTCCCTGTTGGTACGAACTATCTTGTAGTTAACAAAGAACTCAGCTCCAAGCACGCAAAACAGTATGATACCCTGTATCATCTCGGAGGCGGCTGGAGATATGTTCTGATACTCTAGAAAACCTGCTCCTTTTGACATTACACTGAACAAAAATGACGCTACAATCATGACTACCGGGTTTAGTTTGCTGAGCCATGCAATAATTATTGCTGTAAAACCAAGTCCTCCTGCAACATTCACAGACAGTTTTTTGAGGTTTCCTGAAACCTGCACAAAACCTGCAATACCACATATTCCAGCACTCAGCATCATCGTTCTCAAAGTTATCCACCTTACATTCATTCCCGCATATCTGGCAGTGTTGACACTCTCTCCAACCACACTTATTTCATATCCGCTCTTTGTATGGTTCATGTAAATGTATACAACAGCCACCATCACAAGGGATAAAATCCAACCAATGTGGAGATCGCTCCAAGGTTTGGATGACGACAGTGATGGAAGAAGCGCATTTTTCTTAAAATTGTCAAACTCCGGCCGCATGGCGTTCGCTCCCTTCCATGGACCATACTGCAAAAACAACAGAAAACTAAGCGCAATATAGTTGAGCATGAGGGTAAACAAAGTTTCGTTTGTATTGTATCTTGCCTTGAAATATGCGGGTATCAGACCGTACATGCCTCCTGTTACAAACGATGCTACAAGCATTACAGGAAGCAGAATGTATATTGGCCAATCGCTATGGAACAAGCCAAAATATGAAGCTCCTATTCCTCCCAGGATAATCTGTCCCTCGGCACCTATGTTCCAGAACTTCATCTTGAACGCAAGCCCTATTCCCAGGGAAATTATAAGCAGTACCACAGCCAGCTTTATTGTCTGCACTAAAAAATATCCGTTTTTTACAGGCTCATACAGTAGTGCCATAAGAACCTTGCCAGGATTTTTCTTCAATAACAGCATGAGTATGCTGGTCACGGCAAAAGCCGTCAATACTGCAAGCAATCTTACAATTACCTGTTGGTACGTCTTCATGTACGGACGTTTTACAATATGAAAGGGAAGTGTCATTTTCCAGTCCCCCTTTCAGCAAGTATCTGGGAGTATGTGTGTCCTGTCATCATAAGCCCCAAATCTTCTATTGTTACATCTTTTGGTTCAACCATACCCATTATTCTACCACCACATATTACCATTATTCTGTCACAGAGCTCCAAAAGTACATTTAGGTCCTCACCAATATACAGTACCGCAACTCCTTTTTTCTTCTGCTCATTCAACATGTCATAAATGACATACGATGAATTTATGTCAAGACCTCTTACAGGGTAAGCAGTAATCAAAAGTTGAGGACTGGAATTGATTTCCCTGCCCAAAAGTACTTTTTGCACATTTCCTCCGGACAGAAGCCTTATTGGATATTGAACGCCCTGGGTAACAATATCCAGATCCTCCACCATCTTCAAAGCCGTCTTTCTTGCAGGCTTTCTGCTTAACAGAAGTCCTTTTTGCCTTTTGTAATCTTTTAATATAACATTGTCGACCATGTCCATGTTGGCCACAAGCCCCATGCCAAGTCTGTCCTCAGGGATAAAGCTCATACTTACTCCCAAATTAATAATCTCATTCGGATTTAATCCAACTATGTTACGCCCCTTGAATTCTATAGATCCTTCGGCAACAGGATGCAGACCTGCAATCGCCTCGCATAGTTCCTTCTGCCCTGATCCTGCAACACCGGCAACACCTAGGATTTCACCGCCATCCAGCGCAAAGGACATGCCGTCAATTACCTTTACTCCATCTTCATCGAAAATTGTAAGGTTGTCCACCTGTAGAACATCTTTTGTCTTGTCCTCAACAACAGGTCTTTCTATACTTAAATCAACACTATGACCCACCATGAGTTCAGTAAGTTCCTTGGCATTTGTTTGTTTTGTCTCAACAGTAGCAACACTCTCCCCTTTTCTCAGGATGGTTACTCTATCGCTAATCTCCATAACCTCATTCAGCTTGTGCGTAATTATGACGATTGCACAGCCATCATCCCTGAGTTCCCTAAGAATTTCAAAAAGTTTGTCAATTTCCTGTGGAGTAAGAACAGCAGTTGGCTCATCCAGGATAAGAATTTTGGATTTCCTGAACAGCACCTTCATTATCTCAACAGTCTGCTTTTCACTTACGGACATCTGATAAATTTTCTTGTCCAAATTTATATTAAGGCCAAACCTGTTGCTCAGCTCTTCGATTTCTCTTGTAAGATTCTTTTGATTCTGCCTTATGGAACCGGACTGCCCCATGATTATGTTCTCTTTGGCAGAAAACACATCAACCAGCTTAAAGTGCTGGTGTATCATTCCTATTCCGAGCTTGATTGCATCTTCAGGAGATTTTATGGTTACTTCCTCACCATTTATAATAATTGTGCCGCTATCCGGAGTATATATTCCCGACAGTATGTTCATCAAGGTTGTCTTTCCAGATCCGTTCTCTCCCAGCAGAGCATGTATTTCTCCTTCTCTTACGGAAAAATCAATATTCTTGTTTGCTACAACATTTCCAAATAGTTTTGTTATTCCACGCAGCTCAAACAGCACATTGTTCACTGAATCACCTTTATCACATATAATTAAAAAATTGAAAAAGCAATGCAAGATACAATCCTGCATTGCATGTCCCTCATATTGACTTTTTATTAATCAATGGTTCCTACAACACCTTCTACAAACCACATCATGCTCAGAAGTTCTTCGTCTGTAAGCTTGGTGTCAGCTGTAACCTTGACGTTTCCATCCTGATCCTTAATTTCGTAGTTTGCAAAGACATCAAAGCTACCATCTTTGAATTTTGCAAGAACTTCGTCAACTTTAGCTTGTGTTCCTTCTGCAACATTGTCTGAAAGTGGTGCAATGTCAACAACGCCTTCCTTGATTCCACCCCAGTATGCAACGCCTGGCTTCCATTCGCCATTGATTATATCCGTGAACTGTTGTTCGTAATATGCTTCAAGATTCCAGATAGCACTGGTGAGGTTGTACTCCTTGGAGGAAACAGCCATATCGCTATGGTATCCGATAGCCCACACTTTGTTTTCTCTGGCTGCAATCTGTGCAGCGTCGGTATCCTGATGCTGGGTGATAACGTCGCATCCTTCACTGATAAGTGTTTCTGCAGTGGATTTTTCAATGCTTGGGTTACCCCAGGTATTTGTCCACCTTACAATAACTTCTGCATCTGGATTCACGCTTTTGACCCCCAGTGTGAATGCATTGATTCCACGAATAACTTCCGGGATTCCCACGGCTGCCACATATCCTATCTTGTTTGTCTCAGTCTTCAAACCTGCTACAATACCAGTGAGATATCTTGCCTGATACATTCTTCCGAAGAAGTTTGAGAAGTTTACATCATTCTTGTATTCTCCCGAGCAGTGCATGAAAATTATATCCTTGTATGCAGGATCGTTGGCCAGATCATTCATATACGTGCCGTATCCATAGCTTGTACCGATAATCACGTTGCATCCATTGGCAATAAGGCTCTCAAATACTTCCTTGCAGCTCTCGTCGTTGTCTGAGACCTCTTCTCTCTGAAGTATCTGGCTTTCCTTTATGCCAAGAGACTTGGCAGCAGCCATGATGCCCTTGTAGTGCTCAGTTGAAAATCCAACAGGTTCTGAAATGTTTCCAATGTATACAACACCAATTTTCAACTTGCTCACAGCGTCGCCATCGCCATCATTGTCGCCTGTACAGCCGGAAAAGACAGACAGTGCCATGACAATTGCTACCATTACCAAAATCATTTTCTTGTACATAGATTTAACCCCCAAATTAATATGTGTATAAACATAATACTGACATTGCTCTGTCAGACTAAATTAGTTTACTACACGAGGTTGTAAATTGCAATGGTATTTACTAAATCTTTTTTATGGGATATAATAAGGTGTTATGTTTAACATACATCTTAATATATCGGAGGTAAAACAAATTGAAATGTGATGTGGCAATCATCGGCGGAGGAACTGCCGGAATAATGGCTTCATATGAATTAAACAAGAACATACCAAACCTTGACATACTTATTATAGAACAAGGCAAACCTATTTATGAAAGAAAATGCCCCATAGTACAGAACATAACAAGAAACTGCATTTCCTGTGCAAACTGCGGCATCATGAACGGCTTCGGAGGTGCTGGCGCCTTTTCGGATGGTAAATTCAATTTCACTACTGAATTTGGAGGATGGCTTCACGATTACCTTCCAAGGGAAAAGGTAATGGAGCTCATTGAATATGCAGACAGCATCAATGTGTCCTTCGGTGCAACCACCGAAAGATACTCAACATACTCTGACAAGGCACGAGAACTAGAAAAGAAGGCATTGCATAACGACTTGCACCTGCTAATGGCTTCGGTAAAGCATCTGGGCACTGAAAACAACCTAAGAATACTTAAGAGCATGTACGACTACCTCGTCGAGAAGATAAACATTAAATGCAATACATCCGTCGAATCCATCAGCGTAAATCCTGACGGCACTTTCAACCTTCAGTTGTCCGATGGCGAGACGGTTACCTGCAAGTACCTGATTGCCTCCCCTGGCAGATCAGGCGCGGAATGGTTTGCTTCCCAGGCAGAGAAACTGGGAATAAAACTCATCAACAACCAGGTTGACATTGGTGTCAGAGTTGAGCTTCCTGCAAAGGTTTTCGAAGATATAACAAATGTTGTATACGAGGCAAAGCTTGTTTACAGAACGAAGCAGTACGGCGACAACGTAAGAACCTTCTGCATGAATCCGTACGGTCATGTAGTAACTGAAAACGTTGACGGTCTTATCACTGTAAACGGACACAGCTACAGTGACGAGAAACTGAGAAGCGAGAACACCAACTTTGCACTGCTTGTCAGCAACAGGTTTACAAAACCTTTTAATGAGCCTTATCAGTATGGAAAGAGAATTGCATCCCTGTCCAACATGCTGGGCGGAGGTGTTCTGGTCCAAAGATTTGGAGATCTCATAAAGGGTGTTCGTTCAAACGAGCACAGGATGAGCCAGAGCTTTACAAGGCCGACCCTTAACGCAACTCCTGGCGATTTGAGTCTGGCTCTGCCAAAAAGACATCTTGACAACATAATTGAGATGCTTTTTGCCCTTGACAAAATTGCTCCAGGTACTGCAAATCATGACACACTGTTATATGGTGTAGAAGTAAAATTCTACAGCGCTAGAATATCATTGAGTGAGATGCTTGAAACGCCAATACCAAACTTCTTTGCTTGCGGAGACGGCGCAGGAGTAACAAGAGGTCTGTCCCAGGCTGCAGCCAGCGGTATTTACGTTGCAAGAAATATAATTGATAGAATTCAATAAACATATATTTTATGGAGGTAATAAAATGCAAGAACTTGTTAACAACTTGAACCATCCATCAAGGGAAACAAGACTGGAATCATTAAGAGAACTTATGAAGATGGTTGAAGATGGGAAAACTCCGAAACCAGACATGGGAAACGACGTCAACAACCATATTCATACGACTTATTCCTTCTCACCCTACTCCCCTACCAAGGCAGTATGGATGGCTTATATGGCAGGTCTAAAGACAGCTGGAATAATGGACCATGATTCCTTGAGCGGTGCAAAGGAATTCATAGAAGCTGGCAAAATCGTGGGAATGATGACCACCATCGGCGTTGAATGCAGAGCCGACATGTCAAAGACACGACTCAACGGCCTTAGAATAAACAACCCTGATCAGAAGAGTGTGGCATACATGGCACTGCATGGAATACCCCATCAGAACATAGACACTGTCGTTGAGTTCTTCAAGCCTTACACGGCTCACAGAAATACAAGAAACAGAAAAATGACAGAGAACATAAACAAGATATTTGCGCCATACGAAATATCCATGGATTATGACAAGGATGTACTCCCCCTTTCCATGAACCATGACAATGGTTCGGTTACGGAAAGACACCTTCTGTTTGCTCTTTCCAAAAAGATTACGGACAAGTTTGGAAAAGGTCAGAAAGTCGTTGATTTCCTAAAAAATGAACTCAATCTGAACCTATCAAAGAAAGTCGAGAATTATCTACTTCAGGAAGACAATGATGTTTATGAATACGACCTCTTGGGAGCATTAAAGAGCGATTTGGTTGAAAAATTCTATATCGATGCAACCGATGAATGCCCCGATGTAAGGGATGTTATTGAATTGGGAAGAAAAGTTGGGGCAATTTCAGCCTATGCGTATCTTGGTGACGTGGGAGACTCTGTAACTGGTGACAAAAAGACACAGAAGTTTGAAGACGACTATATCGATTTGCTTTTTGATGTTATCGACGAGCTTGATTTCAATGCAGTTACTTACATGCCTTCAAGAAACACAATGGAGCAGCTTAAGACTGTACGCACTTACTGCGACAAGTACAATCTGTTCCAGATAAGCGGAGAAGACATCAACTCCCCAAGACAGTCCTTCATATGCGAAGCACAGCGTAATCCAGAGTTTGCAAATCTCTACGATGCAACGCTTGCTTTGATCAACCATGAGAAAGCTGCTACTGAGAATATTGAGAATGCAATGTTTTCAGAAAAGACAATTAAGAAATATCCGGATATAAAAGAAAGAATTCAGGTATACAAGAACATGAATTAGAAAGTGGCAGGGATTAAACCCTGCCACTCTTTATTCTGTCTCATTAAGCAAAGACATCTGCTGTATCTCCCTATCGTGAGCTTTTATAAAAGGTCCTGCTGCAGGAATGTTTTTCACTCTGTATACTTTCGGCTCCTTGAAGGACGTCTCGGAAACCTTCATCATGCTCTGCAGAACACAGCCTTTCCTAAGCCTCATTACCTGAACACCCTGGGAGCTTCTTGTTGTTTTTAGCGGAATCATGCTTGAGTTTATAACCAGTGCCCTGTCATTAGAACTTACAAGAGCTATATCCAGATCCTCATGGGTGAATATGACATCCACCAAAGGAGCACTGGAACCGTAGGCGTTGAGAAGCTTTCTTCTGTTTGTTTTTGTCTCGTAGCTGTTTAGAGGTATTTTTGATACCTTTCCATTCTCATACGCAAACAGAATAAAACCTGCATAGTTGTCGGTTACTATCATATAATGGATTTTCTCATCATCATCCATTTCAAGAATATTTGGCAGATACTCTCCGAGACTGCTGGCCTTGCAATCCGGCAACTCATGCAGCTTGCACTTGTACACCACCTGCTTGTTTGATACAAATATTATGTCCGATTTGTTGTGCCACTCCATCTCCTGGACAATGAAGTCTTCATCCTTCAACTTCTGATCAGATGCGGAACGCAAAGATACAAGCGGTATCTTCTTGAAGTAGCTGTCGTTAGTGAGGAAAACCTTCAAGTTGTAATCGTCAATCATTTCCTCTTCTTCTACAACCACAACTTCGTCCTCATGCATTAAATCGGTTCTTCTGGGTTTACCATGTTTCTTGGCAACTTCCTGGAGCTTTGTTTTAATAAGCTCCTTAATCTTCTTATCGCTTCCTAGTGTATCCTTTAAATCATTTATGTCATTTATAAGGTTCTCAATCTCGCTGACCTTGTCTAGGATATATTCCTTATTCAGATTTCTGAGTTTTATCTCGGCTATAAAATTTGCCTGAATCTCGTCAATACCGAACCCCCACATAAGGTTAGGTATAACCAGGGCGTCGGTCTCTGTCTCCCTTATAATCTTTATAGCCTTGTCAATGTCAAGCAGTATCTTTTCGAGACCTCTTAACAAATGAAGCCTGTTTTCCTTTGTTTTAATTTCATTAGCAAGCTTCCTTTTCATGCAGACAATTCTGAATTCAATCCACTCAAGCAGCAGCTGGCGGACTCCCAACAGCTGTGGCTTGCCTTTAATAAGTACGTTGAAGTTGCATGAAAACGTATCCTGTAGTGGCGTCATCATGTACAGCTTGTTCATTAAATCGTCAGGGTTTGTGTTTCTCTTTATGTCAATGGTAAGCTTCAAACCCTTCAAATCCGTTTCGTCACGTATGTCAACAACTTCTTTGATCTTGTTGGTCTTGACCAAATCGGATACTGAATCTATTATAGCTTCCACTGTTGTGGTGTATGGAATCTCATACACGTCTATGCAGTTGTTCTTCTTGTCATACTTGTACTTGCTTCTGACTTTTATGGGGCCCTTGCCTGTCTCAATAATTCTATTCATATCCCTCTTGTTATATATCACAATGCCACCAGTTGAGAAATCAGGAGCCTTTATTATCTTCAACAAATTCTCCTCAGGATTGTCAATCAGGGCGCTTGTTGCCTCGCATATTTCAACCAGGTTGAAGCTGCATATGTTTGTAGCCATTCCAACCGCAAGTCCCTGGTTTGAGTTGACAAGAATGGTGGGAAAAGTGACGGGAAACAGTGTGGGCTCCTTCATGGTGCCGTCGTAGTTGTCCACAAAGTCCACCGTATCCTTGTCCAATTCGCCAAACAACTCGGTACATAACTTGTCAAGCTTTACTTCCGTATACCTTGCTGCGGCAAAAGCCATGTCCCTTGAATAAACTTTGCCAAAGGATCCCTTTGAATCAACGTAAGGATGCAAGAGAGCCTCATTGCCTTTTGTCATCCTTACAAGAGTTTCATAAATAGCCATGTCGCCATGAGGGTTCAGTTTCATTGTCTCACCAACAACGTTGGCCGACTTTGTCCTAGGACCGTTAAGTAGTCCCATCTTGTACATTGTATACAAAAGCTTCCTGTGAGAAGGCTTAAATCCATCTATTTCAGGAATTGCCCTTGAGACAATGACGCTCATGGCATAGGGCATGTAATTTGATTCCAATGTTTCTGATATCTTTTGTTCAATATATAACTTATTATCTGCCATTTAAACCTTCCTCTACATTAAATCCAGATGATCCATAAACAGATGTCCATTCTCCTCGATATGCCTCTTTCTTTCATCCAAATTGTCACCAAGAAGCATGTCAAAGTAGTAGTTTGTCCTCTCGACATCCTCCATTACCACTTTAATGAGCCTTCGGGTCTCAGGATTCATTGTGGTCTGCCACATCATTTCGGGTTCATTCTCACCCAGTCCCTTAGAACGCTGTATTGTGTACTTTCCATCCAGTTTTGAAATTATCTCGTTCTTTTCTCGCTCATTGTATGCAAAATACGTCTTGTTTTTGCAATTTATCTCAAATAGCGGCGACTCTGCTATGAACACCTTTCCTTCTTTTATGAGAGTGGGCATAAGCCTGTAAATCATGGCCAGGACCAGTGTTCTTATCTGATAGCCATCCACGTCCGCATCGGTACATATGATTATCTTGCTCCATCTTAAAGCATCCAAATCAAAGGTGGACAAATCCTTGTTAAACTTTGATTTTACCTCGACGCCACATCCAAGAACCTTTATCAGATCCACAATGACGTCACTCTTGAATATTCTTCCGTAATCCGCCTTTAAACAGTTAAGGATCTTACCTCTTATGGGCATTATTGCCTGAAATTCCGAATCCCTTCCCAGTTTTACACTACCGAGAGCAGAATCACCCTCAACTATATATAACTCCCTTTTATCTATGTCTCTCGTCCTGCAGTCAACAAACTTTTTGACCCTGTTGGTTATGTCAATATTTCCTGAAAGTTTCTTCCTAATGTTAATCCTTTGCTTTTCAGCCATTTCACGGCTTCTCTTGTTAACCAAAACCTGTTCAATAATTTTATCTGCTTCGGCCTTGTTTTCAATGAAATATATTTCAAGATTTTGTTTGATAAATTCAGTCATTGCTTCCTGAATAAATTTGTTGTTAATAGCTTTTTTGGTTTGGTTCTCGTAACTAGTCATTGTTGAAAAGGAGTTGGTTACAATAATCAAACTGTCCTGAATATCCGCAAAGGTTACTTTTGATTCATCCTTTTGATATTTTCCTTCACTTTTGATGTACTTGTCTATCTCACTAACAAAGGCATTCCTGACAGCCTTCTCCGGCGAACCGCCATTTTCAAGATAGCTGGAGTTGTGGTAGTATTCAATCAAGTTAACATGGTTGTTGAAACAGAAGGCAATCTGCATTTTAACCTTGTACTCGGGCTTGTCTGCCCTGTCCCTTCCTGCTGTTTGATGCTCGTAATATTGAATGGAAGTGAATTCCTTGCCCTGAGTGATTTCCTCCACATATGTGACTATTCCTTTGGGATATATATATTCAAAATGCTGATTTGATTCTTCATCATACAATTTGAACTTGACACCTGCGTTTACAACGGCCTGCTTTTTTAATACAGTCTGAAAAAACTCCAAAGGTATGTTTATATCCGTAAAAACGTCAAGATCAGGCTTCCATTTTTGAATGGTACCTGAATGTTTGTAGTCGTATTTTTCCTTTTTCAGACCGCCTATGTTGATGCCTTTTTCAAAATGAAGCTCGTATTTGTAACCATCCTTGAAAACGGTCACATCCATGTACTCTGATGTGTATTGCGTAGCACAGGCACCAAGACCGTTAAGACCCAGACTGAACTCGTAGTTGATGCCCTGGTTTGTTTTGTATTTTCCTCCTGCGTACAGTTCGCAATAGACCAGTTCCCAGTTGTATCTCTTTTCCTTCTCGTTGTAATCGACGGGACATCCGCGTCCGTAGTCGCGCACTTCAATTGAGCGATCCTTAAAACGAGTAACTTCGATGACATCTCCGAAGCCTTCACGGGCTTCATCGATTGAGTTGGCCAAAATTTCTATAAAGGTGTGCTGGCAACCCTCAAGTCCGTCGGACCCGAGGATTGCTGCTGGACGGAGTCTTACTCTGTCCGCTCCCTTTAGAGAAGAGATGCTGTCATTACCGTATTCTTTTTGCGCCATTAATACTCATACACCCTTTCTCTTTTCTTTTGTATATTAATTCAACATGTTCTGTCCACCAGTAACAGGTATTGCCTGTCCTGTTTCATATTTCTGTTCTACAACATAGAATATTGCTGTGGCAACGTCTATAATTTCACACCCTCTTTTCATCGGAACAAGATTTTCATAATGTCTTTTTACATCTTCAACACTCTTTGCACCGGGCACCTTGCCTGCCTTGAAATACTGTACAAACAGTCCCTTTTCAGGATCAGACCACAATGGACCGGAGAGAAGATTACCCGGGCATATAGCATTAACCTTGATGTTGTAAGGTACAAGCTCCAGTGCAAAACTTTGAGTAAGTCCTACTCCGCCAAACTTGCTTCCAGCATATGCAAAGTTCTTGTTGCTTCCGGTAAGACCTGACTTGGAGTTGATTTGAATTATATCCATGTAGTAATTCTCGTCAAACCTGTTCTGAATCTTCATTATCCTCGATGCATATTTAGTACACAGATAATATGCGGTGTAGTTTATCTTAGTTACAAACTCAAACTTGTCAACAGTCATTTCTTCAAGACCGCCGGCAATTGCAACACCTGCATTACTTACAAATATATCAAGGCCACCGTACTCAAGAACAGTATCGTAAACCATGTCTCTTACATTGTCCTCATTACTTACGTCAACCTTTGCTGCGATGGTTGCCTTGCCGCCATACTTTTTGTTCATCTCATCGCTGTTCTCCTTTGCAAGAGGATAGTTAAGATCTGCAATTACGACATTTGCTCCTGCTTTGAGCATCTCTTCTGAAATACCCTGCCCAAATCCCTGAGCACTGCCTGTAACGATGGAGATTTTTCCATTCAATCGCTTAGCATTTCCTGAGCCAAGGCTGACCTTTGAGCGATAAGCTTCCACTTCCCAATTGCAAATAAAATCAATCATGGCATCGGACATGAACAAGGGTCCGCCAAAGGCTTTTGAATAAACGCCTATTTTTATGGTGTCAAGGAACACATCAGCACAAATGTCGGCATTCTTCTTGCTTGTTCCCCATGCAAAGTATCCAAGACCCTGTATGCAAACAATCTTTGGATAGAATCCATGTTTTCCAGCGTATTCTTTAACACCCTTTTCTATCAGATCATACTGCTGTTCCATATCGTCCGCCTTCTTTACATAAAGTGGCCAGGGTCTGCAGTATACGATATGATCCGGTGAATATGCGGAGGATACGGGATAAAAACTTTCCTCATTCTCCATAAACTTTAAAATCTCATTGTTTGTTCTGAAAGTAACAAAGGATGTTCCACCATCTCTCAGAAGCATTCTGATAGCTGGTGCAATCAAAGCTGCTTTTTCCTTGTCAAAATTAGCTTCAGTTAAATCAGGATATTCTTTTATCCTGTCTTTTAATGCATCGAATATGAATTTGGTCTTTTCATCTATTTCTTCTTCAGAGTCTCCTGCAATAAATACTCCGTGATTCTGCAGAATAATAATGTCAGCATCCTTGTTTGTCTTTTCAGTATACTCCTTCATTGCCTTGTTAAGACAGGTTGCCAGAACGTAACCAGGTTCAACCAGATCTATCCAGATTATTCTGTCTCCAAACAATTCATCCGCAATCTTTCTGCCGTCTTTTCCGCAAGTAAGACCATTCAACATGGCTGGATGAGTGTGTACTACGAATTTGTATTGGAAAAGATTGTGCAGTAGAGTCTCAACACTGGGACGCTTGTGAAGTTCTGTCTTCTCTCTTGCGTCCATCATGTCCTCAAGCACCTGTGCTTCCCTTTCCGTAGCATCCTCTGAATATGTTTTGTTGAACATGGCATTCAATTTGGCTCTGTTCATTTTCACAAAACCTTCAGCAGTAATTGTGGCAAGCGTGGTTCCAGAGCCTTTGATATATAGAAATTCTGAATCTTTGTATGACGTGTTTCCGCCGCCTGCAAGAACAAAATCCGGATCTTGTCCGTATTTGTGTGAAATTCTGATAAGATCATTTAATGACATGGATTTTCCTCCCAAACTTTTATACTAACTAGGTGTTTAACGCACGCCTAATTGCGACATACTTGTATGTCGTTTAAGTCATTTTATATCACCCACAATACATTGTCAAGTTTAGCTTCTTTTTCTGGTAATTTCCACAAGACCTAGTTTTGTAATATCTATGACACTGGGCTGCTCAAAGTCGTTTTTTGCAAGATTCCTCATGTATTCCAGCAAAAGCTCACCATTTTCATCCTTTTGCATGTCAATAAAGTCGCAGACAATTATGCCTCCAATGTTTCGAAGCCTCAGCTGCCTCATAACTTCCCCTGCAGCCTCCATGTTTATAGCAAAAATGGCGTCTTCCTTTCCTTTTTTGGCATTGCCTTTAAACTTGCCGCTGTTTACATCAATAACAGTCATGGCTTCAGTAGGCTCTATTAGAATGTATGCGCCGCTTTCAAGCCATACCTTTCTTCCAAGCAGTTGTACCAGCCTGCTTGAAATATTCAGGATATCGAAAATATCAAAACCGTTGTTGCCAACTCCCAGAGTCCTGACATTAAGCTTGGAGTAACGTTTTAAAAGAGAGTAAGTAAGTTTCGGGTCATCAGTATATATATTCTTGTATGTGCTTATTGGATATCGCCTTATCATCTCTGTGGCAAGATCATCGCTTTCCCTAAGCAGGCGAGGATTTCCACCTGACTCATTAAGCGCCTTCAATAATGATTTGTACTCCCTAATCAAGGCGTTTGCCTCATTTTCAATATCTTCATCGCTTGCATTGCTTGAATCCGTTCTCATAATGAGACGAATGCCAAGATCCTCCTCATCCTCAAGAATTCGCATTCCGAGATGCTTAAGAGAATGCTTTATCTTCTCGTCTGCAATTTTGTTGGATACCCTGACATCATTCCGCAAATTTCTTCTTCCAGCCATTAGAACAACATATATGCCGGAAAGGGAAATGTTCGTAGATACTGCAACGCCCTTGTCATAGTGTTTTGCACTGACAACCTGCACCATTACCATTGAACCCATATTAACTTTCCCTTCCTTAAGAAATACGGATTCCTCAAGACCGATATCACAAAATGCTGTTCCAATCCCTTCAACGCAATCGGTCACTTTCGCAGCATAGATGTTGCCGACAAGATTTCTCTCTTCCTTTCTGTACTCGCATATCTCGCCGTTTTCAAGCAAAACCGTCTCAATTACATTATCCTTTGTCTTCGTTTTTAAAACCAGTTCCCTTTCCACTTTCAAGCAATTCACTCACTTCAAAATAGTTTTGTTCTGTGTATACCCGTAATTTTAACCTCCACGCCCACTTGCCCGCAAAGCGCCTTTATGGCAACTTCAGGCCTCAAGTTACTTGTATTGCCCGCATCCGTAACAATACTAAAGGCGGCGTCTTTAAACGTAAGATTGTGTACCATGGGACGTATGTCCATTTCCCTTTCCTTGTTCTTCGACTTCTTAACAATTACAAGCGGAGAATTTTCCTCATACACGTCAATTACTTTCCTTGCATCCTCTTCCGGCATATCAACCTTCACCACATATTCCGACCTTGAAACCACATTCATAATGTTGTCCGCATCCTCTGAAAGAACCTTTCCTGCCAGAACACGAAGGCCTTTTGGCATAACACTGTTCAAATCCGAAACAACTTTATCGGGATCCATGTCCTTGTCAAAATATATGTCTACAAACTCGCACTCGCTTGTAACACCTACAGGTAGCGGGTTGCCAAATACAAAACGGGGCCTTGGATTAAAACCTTCAGTGTATGCAACGGGCAGACCACACCTTCTTGATGCCCTTTCAAACAGTTTCAGCGTATCAAGATGAGATATGTACTTAATCTCATCTCCTTTTGCATACCTTAGTCTAACTTTTATCAACGCAAATACCCCCTTCATACAACGCAGCGCCACATCCGGTGCATTTTTCCATGCAGTTGGGTGTGGTTTCTCCCTTTTTTGCCTTCTCAAGTTCTTTTTTCAAGAACTTTTTGGTGACACCAACAGATACATGGTCCCAGGGAAGAACTTCATCAATGTCTCTTTCTCTTTCCGTGTAAAACTCGATATCAAGACCTTCTTCCTTGAATGCGCAAATCCATCTATCATAGTTCATATACTCTTCCCAGGCGTCAAACCTGCCACCTTGTCTCCATACATTGTAAATAACTCTTCCAACACGTCTGTCCCCTCTAGAAAGAGCGGCCTCAATAATTGACGTCTCCGGGTCATGCCAGCTAAACTTTATCTTCCTGTTCAAAGCCTTTTTCAACAGGTTCTGTCTCCTAATTATCTCCTCCTTGCTTATCTGACCGCACCACTGAAACGGCGTAAAAGGCTTTGGAACAAAAGTAGACACACTTACAGTAATCTCAGGTTTCCTTGCTCTTTTGCCCTCATGCACTTTCTTGTATATCTCCAGTATCTTGTGAGCAAGATCGGCAATGCCCAGAATGTCCTCATCTGTCTCCGTCGGCAGGCCCAGCATGAAATACAGCTTGATATTATTCCAACCACCTCTAAAGGCAATCTCGGAAGATTTTAAAATGTCTTCTTCAGTTATTCCCTTGTTTATAACATCCCTCAGTCTTTGTGTACCAGCCTCGGGAGCAAAGGTAAGACCGCTTTTTCTGACCCTTGAAACCTTCTCCATAAGTCCCAATGAAAAAGAGTCGACCCTCAAACTTGGGACACCCAGATTGACTTTCTTGTCTTCTATATTGGCAAGTAGTTCGTCGCACAAAAGCCCAAGATTGGAATAGTCACTGGTACTAAGACTAAGCAAGGAGACTTCTTCATAACCTGTACTCTCTACAAGTTTGTTTGCAATTTCTGTAATTTTCTCAACACTTCTTTCCCTTACCGGCCTGTATATGAATCCGGCCTGACAGAACCTGCAGCCCCTTGTGCATCCCCTGAATATCTCTATCATTATTCTGTCATGTACAACATTCACATATGGAACCACCAGTTTGCCAGGAAAATATGCACTTTCAAAATCCTTTACAACCCTCTTGACTACTTTTTCTTTCGCATAATCCTTGTATTCTTCCTTCACTTTATGAGCCTTGACAGTCCCATCCTCATTGTATTCAACTTCATAAAAACAAGGCACATATATGCCATCAATCCGAGCAGCCTTCTTTAGGAATTCAAACCTGTTTCCTTTTGACTTCTTCCATTCCTTGTACAAATCCATAAGATCATTCAGCATTTCCTCCCCTTCACCCAAGGAGAAAATATCAACAAAATCCGCAAGAACTTCTGTATTGTTAGCGCTGGGACCTCCAGCAATTACAAAAGGATCCCCTTCCTTCCTGTCTGTTGAAAATACAGGAACACCAGCCAGATCCAGCATGTTTACAACATTCGTATAACTCATCTCATATTGCAGAGTAAAACCTATAAAATCAAAATCATTTATGGGTTCCTGGGATTCCAGCCCGAACAAGGAAAGATTGTTCTCCCTCATTTTTTCTTCAAGATCAGGCCATGGAGCCAACACCCTTTCACACCAGGTGTCTTCCCTGTCATTTAGCAAATGATATATCAGTTTGTAACCCAAATGACTCATACCGATGTCGTACACATCGGCAAAACAAAAGGCAAAGCGAATGTCAACAGCATTCTTGTCCTTTACGACACTGTTCCATTCGCCACCAGTATATCTTGCAGGTTTTTCGACTTGTGCAAGTATTTCATCCTTAATATATGTCATATGTTCAACCATCCTGTTTCAAATATATTTTCCTATACCATAAAAGTTTACCACACTCAAAGTTGTTTTAGCAAATCCTCAATTTGACTCATAATTCACCTAGTGGTAATATTCTCTCAAATCACCAAAAGGAGCATGTTAAATGATAAAAGTCACATTTCATTCTGACACTGAAGTTGATGAAAAAAACTTAATCATAGCCATAATTGCGTCAATATACAATAAAAAATGGGTGTTCTGCAAGCACAGCAAAAGAGGTACCTTTGAAATGCCTGCAGGAAGACGTGAAAAAAACGAAAGCATAGAGAATACTGCACGAAGAGAACTTTATGAAGAAACCGGGGCAACAAAATTCGACCTGTATCCTGTCTCGGTTTATTCAGTTATTGAAAACCACCAAACAAACTATGGAAAACTTTTCTTTGCAGATATAAAGGTGATGAAAAGAATACCAGAAGGTTCTGAAATGGATTTTATAATCCTGTCAGACAACCTTCCGGAAAAATTAACTTACGAATATATCCAGACGAAACTTTTCGAAAAGGCACTGGAATATGCCATTAGCAACTCCTTTATTTCTTCCTGAATTTAACAAAGTACAAAGCAACTGCAGCAAACAGAATCGCAATAAACACCAAAAGAACTATAATCAAGACAGCCGTGCTCTTGTCTTCCTCGTGTCCATCTTCCAGCTCTGTAGGACTGGGTGTCTCTGTAGCCACAGGTATTTCCGTAGCATCAGGAGCAGTCCCTGTAGGTTCAGGTGTAGCTTCCGTAGGTGCGGGTGTACTTACCGTAGGCTCAGGAGTTACACTTTCAGTTGGTTTGGGCGTTGGTGTCTCTGGCACATCTGTGGAAGGAATAGATGTATAGGCAATTTCCGCATCATTAATTATGTAGTAGTCCACATACAAGTTTTTCACCGTCACATCTTCGTACTTTACCACTATTTTTCCTTGCGGTTTCGGGTCACTTATGGTTATCTGTACAGTATCGCTTGAAAAGGTTTTCTTTTCATACAACTTGCCATCGACATAGAAAGCAGCCTTTCCTCTGGGCAAAAAGCCTTCTACCATATCGCTAACCTTGCAGGTTAGAACAAGTTTTCCATCAACAACCTTGTAACTTAGTGAGAAGGATAACTTTTTCGGATTAACAGTCAAAGTTAACCAATTGCTGCTGGTAATGGGCATGTAACTACCATCTGAGCCCTTGCTGGCATAAACTCTAACATTTTTATCAGCACCGATTATGTGGATTTTTTCACCGTCAAACTTGAAAACCCTTAAGGTATCAAATTCAAATGTAATCTGCCCATCACCGCTACCTCCCGTTACAGGCAGTGTAAAAGGACCTTCACCAAAGGTGTATTCCATTTTTATACCGTCTTTCAATATTTTTAGCTCATTCTGGTAAAGCTTGGGCTGATGGGAGTTGTCATAACTTCCAGACGATCTGGGAGCAAGGCCAAAAAGTTCCACAATGGCATCGGCAGTAGCCTTTCCAAGCGTTTGAAGGTTTGCATCCTTTGTCAGAAACTCAAGGTCATCTGGGTTTGACATGAAAGCATACTCCATTATCAGACTGGGGATTCCATGGTCTATTCCCCTTTTTACAATACCATAATAGTCGGCAAGGGTTCCATTGGGATAAAACACCCATTCCTCGGGCGTGTAGGTCCTGGAAGCGACTCCCCTGTTTCTAAGTCCAGTACGCTCACTTACTTTCTCGAGTATCTTGTTTGCTACTCTCTTTGCCTCGCTTGCAACTTCCGGCCTGTAATTGCCGGAGGGCACAAAAGCCAAGGTACCTCTTGCACTTTTATCTCCTGCATTGTTATGTACGCTGATAAACAAATCAGCGTTACAATGCTTTGCGAAATCCACTCTGGCTCCCAGTGTAAGATAATTGTCTTCAGGCCTTGTCTCATATATTCTTACATTTTCATATTTCTTTAGTTCTTCTATCGCATATTTTACAATTTTCAGATTCAGATCTTTCTCTCTGATCTCTACACCATTCTTGTCATTGTAACAAGCGCCAGGATCCCGCCCTCCATGGCCTGCATCAAAAACAATGACAAATTCTTTTTTTGCTTCCGCTCTGCCTGCAAGAAGCATAACAAAAAGAGCAAAAACCAAAACAATTACAGACAATATATACTTTCTCATGCTCTCACCTTTCCAGATAAATTATTCCATAATATCAATCTCAAGCTTGTAGCATTGAAGATTTCTTGAAAGGTCCAATAAAACCTTGTAGCCTTTGGGAACTGAGCATTTAACATTAAATACATCTCCATCAATATGCCATGAAAGGGATGCAAACCCTTGTTTGGTCCTGACAATCCCCTTGGCCCACATCAAACCATTGGGATTCGGACTTATGGTTATGGTTTTGTCCACCTCGTCAGGTATCCCCAAGCCCAGTACATCTCTTGTCAAATGAACACCCACATGCGAAGCAAATCCATGACATCTGCTGGAGGTGTCAATTGTTCTGTTTTCCCATAGTGTACCCGGCCCCTCCTTCAACTGAGGATAGAATATGGCTTTCATGTCTTCAAGCATCTTGTCATATTCCTTCCACTTTGAAAGAAGGTCGAGCCTGATGCAAAGACCTATGAACAATCCTGCTTCGTCCACATATGGGTCTTTGGGATATGTGGGATAAGGCCCCATTGCATGAACCACTTTAAAAGCAAGCTCCTTTATCTCATCCTTGTCAAACAGCTCCGACCAAAGCACCGTATACTGATTTGCCTCGGAATAATTGCCTTTACATCTTAATTTGCCGTCCACATACTCCAATGTATCGGGTATGTATTTTTCGTCTTTAACAGTTTCCCGTAATATACTCCGTATACTCAAACCCAGTTCAACAAACTCACTGCAACCGTAAAGCTTGCCCAGTCTTAGAAGCATATATGAATACAAACTGTTGGCCGATACTGAAATTGGCTGGGTGTAGTGATTGGATTTGGACCAGTCAACAAACACATGGGGCATGTTTGTCAAGAGTCCGCATTCTCCTAAAAATACCTTGGATCCCTTAACAAAGTCAAATATTCTTTGCCTGAACTTTTCTGCAAACTCCCAATCATTGGTTCTCTCCACGTATTCACACATTTCAATCATCAGCCAGAAGGACCAGGTTGTTATTCCTGTCATCTCCTTGTAACTGCGTTTGTTTGCAGGGTATACCTCGGGGAAAAAGGCGTTCCACATTTCATCCGAAGGGGTTAACAGGAAGTTTTCAATAAAGGCCTTTTCAACACTTGTATCACCAAGCATGACACTTGCACTTCTTGCAGTCCACAACGAGTCGCACAGCCATCCTCCCCTCTCCCTCTCAGGACAATCCATGAAAATATCCAGTGTGTTTAAAAGCAGCGTATGCCTTGCAGCATCATACAACCTGTTCAAATCTTCATCACTGCATCTGAAAAACCCCATGTTTGAGTCGGGATAATAATATGTATATATTGACACATTCCTTACAACTATCCGTTTTACACCCTTAAAGCACAGTCTGATATATCTGGCAAGGTAAGGTTCCATGGATATAAAGGAGATGTTTTTCTTTTTCAAAAATAATCTTATTGACCCGCCTGTTTGTATGGACATATTACCTGTCAAATCCATTGCTTCGGAATGATGAATGTCACAAAAAGCGTCTTCCTCACAACTTTCTATTTCCAAATCAAGTGAAAAGAACCCTACATGGCTTTTCCCAAAGTCGAATATGACATATGGATTCTCGTCCTCTCCGGGAATTATTTCACACTCACCATTACCAACATTGAATTTTCCTCTTGAAGGAAAACTTGCAAACCTTCTTGCGTCCTTGTCAGGCCTGTATTCCAAACCGTCATAATACTCCTTGTAACCTGGCTCATAAAATTCCTGTGGCACATTGATATTGTCATCATATACAAAGGACCCAAATTCCAACAGTTTCAAGGCGTCAATCCTATCTAGTTCTGGATACTCCATTCCTCTTTCCAGGAAAAAGGCATCCAGTTCGAGTTCCTCAACTTCATGTTCTTCATACATCTTGTCGTCAATCACATATATCTCTCCTGCGCCTCTTGAGTGGGATATCCTGCCTGCATTTATTCTCTTTATCATCCTGTATCCCTTGACGGTTCTATCACTGACAATCTTTCTGTCATCCAGTGCAAGTTCAAACAACAAAAGGCCCCGTTCCAACGTGCAATCATTGGAATAGCCGTTGAAACAATCGGAATAACTGATGACATAAATGCAGATTTCATTCATACCTTTTTTTACATGCAAACTTATATCAATATCATCCACGCGTAAAAACTTATGTGCCGTTCTTGCAGGACCATGCATTACAAACACGTCGTTTACATACAACCTGTAAAACGACCTGGCAGTAATACTTATACTGGCGTTTTTTACATCTTCCAACACTTCAAAATTCTTTTTGAAACATGTAATTACATTGTGCTCTTTATCAAGATCCTTCAAAAAGATTGGCTTTGCATCAATAAAAAAGGACATGGTTATCCCTCCTGTAGATATTTCAAACTAACTCTGTTGATATTATCAAGAACATCCTCATGGCTGCACACATTACTTCCTTCTTTTAAACAGGTCATTGTGCCAGCGCAAGTTGCAAATCTTGCAGTTGTATCCAAATCAAAACCATTAATTATTGATAACGCCATTGCAGCTGTCATGGCATCACCTGCACCAACAGTGCTTATGCTTTGTATGGGAAAAGTCTCGGCAAATAGGAATCTTCCCTCTTTGAAAAACAGTGCTCCTTCTTTTCCCATGGAGACAGCTATCAAAGTTGCACCGTCTTTTATTTCTTTCACCGCATCAACTATATCGTTAATATCTTTCAACTTTCTATCAACAATGGATTCAAGTTCAAATACATTCGGTTTTATTGCATACGGATTTTCCTTCAAACCATATACAAGAAACCTGCCATGAGCATCCAGCAGGGTTTTTGAACCCTTCTTTTTTGCAATCTTAATAAGAATTGCATAAATATCATCAGGAACACCCTTTGGAATACTTCCTGATAAAACAACAATGCCCTTTTTGGGGCATAGTTCTTCATATAATTCAATAAATGCAGTCAAATCTTTCTTGTGTATGCAAAAACCCTTCTCATTAAGCTCTGTTACAGTACCTGTGCTCAAATCATTTATCTTTGTATTTACCCTTAAGGCTCCCTCCACCAGATAAAATCTGTTACGTATGCCGATTCTGTCTATTTTATCAACATGGCTTTCCGTCATAAAGCCTGTGGCAATATTGTCAATTCCAAAATTGAACAAGGCTTTGGAAACATTGATTCCTTTTCCACCCATATCAATGTGTGTATTTTCTATGTAGTTTGTTGCTCCCAATTTGAATCCCTTTATATAAACGGTTTTGTCTATGGAAGGATTCAAAGTAACAGTCAAAACCCTTGTCAACTATATCTGCCCCACCCTTATTTTCCGGTTCACAACCTCAAACAATACTTCCTTTACTTTAGAAAGTTCGCCATCTATATTCAGACTTACAAATCCATTGTTACATTTTACATGAAGCTTCCTGCATTTGAAGAAATTCACTTCCTTCAATTTGCCATGATTACCTTTTGCGTACATCGGAAAGAAAATAGGGACTTTGATTCGTCTTACCTTGTCCACCAGACACACGTCGAAACATCCATCTTGAATGTCGGCTCCAGGTACTGGAATTATACCTCCACCGTAATATCTGCCATTTGCCACAGCCAGCAGAGTTGTATTGTTGTCAAAGGTTTCCTTATCGTCAACCGTTATAGTCAAGGGATAGAACTTCATTCTGACAAAAGTTGTGAACACGCTTAAATAGTATGCCAGTCCTTTGGGAATAAACTTATTCTTTTTGTAGGCAATTGCATTTGCAACAACCTGTGCATCAAATCCCAAGGACGAAATATTTAAAAAGTACCTGTCGTTTGCCTTGCAAAGATCTATTTCAATATATGAACAGCTTACCGCCCTGTCTATAAGCTTTCTTAAGTCCTTTTCTTTTTTGTATCCAAGACTTCTTACAAAGTCGTTTCCAGAGCCAAGTGGTATAGGCACCAAAACAGCTTCCTTGTTGCCGCTTTCCACGATGCCATTCGCAACTTCATTAAGCGTGCCGTCCCCTCCAATGGAGTATATTCTTATATCGGCATGATTGGCAGCCGCTTCAAAGGCAAGTTGCCGAGCATGCCAGACATGCTCGGTAACGTTGTATGCATAGGATTCGGTTTTAAGAATATCTTTCAATATCTCAATTACTTCTTCATGTTGTATGCGCCCAGCTACAGGATTTATTATGAAATAATGGTACATCTATTAACCCTCAATTATTATTATTCGCTTTCTACTTCCTCTTCCTCTTCATCTTCAAACTGCGAAATAAATGCTTCGAGAACATTTTTGCAAACCTCTTCGTCCTCTACGAGAGTAAAAATCGGTTCCTTGTTTTCAATTTCCACGCGCATGATAACAACATTCATCTCGTCATCGTCTTTCTCTTCCTCTTCGACTGTTGTAATTACTGCGTACAGCTCTTCTTCAACTGCAACAAAATCCAACAATTCAAACGTAAACGTATTACCTTCCTCATCAGTCAACTCAAAGATTTGACCAGCTTCAATTTCATTCGCCATTATTTTTTTCCTCCTTAATTATTATGCTGTCAAGATAAGACTGCAGTATCAATACGGCTGCTATCTCGTCTTTAACACCTTTTCTTCGACTACTAATATTTAAGTCTCTCATAATTCTTCCTGCGGCAACAGTTGTAAGTCTTTCGTCCCACTTCACGGTTTTTATATCCGGGAACTTTTCTGTCAGTTGTGTTATGAATAAATCTGTTATTTCCGCCCTGGGTCCTTTTGTTCCGTTCATGTTCAAAGGATACCCCACAACTATAGTTTCTGTCTGGTACTCCTTGATATACTGGCCAATAATGTCAAAAACCTCGTTTTTGTATTTCTTGACATCAATAAATCCCAATGAAGAAGCAGTCCACCCAAACGCATCGCTTACGCTGACACCTATTCTTCTGTCGCCGTAATCTATACCAAGCACTCTCATAGAGCATCATCAGTCTTGAGGTGTTTCAAGGTAATATTTGAAGAGCTCTTCCACTATTTCATCCCTTTCAACCCTCGTTACCAGAGCTCTTGCATTCTTGTGATTCGTTATATATGTTGGGTCGCCAGACATTATATAACCTACCAACTGGCTTATGGGATTGTAACCTTTTTCCTTCAAGGCTTCATATACTTCCGTAAGCACTACCCTTGTCTCGTTTTGCTGTTCTTTTTCCCGTTTGTAAAACACAGTCTTGTTATCCATTTTAACCACCCATCCTTAATTGGCTAAGCTAAGTGAATATTATCACACTTGCATCTTCATAGCAATACAGTATATTTATATTCTTTCACCTATACACTCATTACCTGTAACACCAGTTATCCTGACAAGAATTAATTCGCCTTCCTTAAAATCCTCTTCATTGACTACAACCTTTACATAATTGCCGGTATACCCCACACAATCCTTCTCACACAGTACATCCAGAACCTTACCTGTCATGCTGCCAAGAAACCTTTGCTCCAAGTCCATTCCAAGAGCAATCATTCTGTCGACTCTTTCCTTCTTCACAGAATTTTCAATCTGATCCTTCATTTTATACGCAACAGTGCCTTTTCTTGGAGAGAACGGAAACACATGTATGCGTGAAAATCCAACACTCCTTACAAACTCAAGACTTTCCAAAAACTCTTCTTCCGTTTCGCCAGGAAAACCAACCATAACATCGGTAGTTATGGCACAGTCTGGCATGTATTTTCTAATCGTGTCCACAATTTCCATGTATTCATCCGTTGTATACTTTCTGTTCATCCTCTTCAAAACGGAATCACTTCCGCTTTGCAACGACAAATGAAAATGTCTGCAAAACTTTTGGTTTTCGGACAAAGCTTTTATAACTTCATCACTCAAATACATGGGATCAAGAGAACCAAGCCTCACCCTCTTTATCTTTTCAACACTTGAAGCAGCGCTTACTGCGTCCTTAAGTGTAACTCTGGGTTCAAGATCCTTTCCATAGGAAGCCAAATGGATGCCTACAAGCACAACTTCCAAAAATCCCATGTTGGCAACCTTCTCAACCTCATTTCTCAGACTTTCCAATGTCCTGCTTCTTACAGGACCTCTTGCGTATGGAATTATGCAATACGAGCAAAACTGGGAACAGCCGTCCTGAATCTTTATAAACGCTCTTGTATGGCCTTCAAATCTTGAAATTGACAGCTCCTCAAACGGCAGTTCAACCCTGAAATCCGTAGCATTTACATCCACCGTAGGCTCATTTGCCTCTTTCTTGTTCTTGAGGAGTTCCTCCGCCATTTCAAGAAGCTTTGATCTGTTTTGCGTCCCTATTACAATATCCACGCCCTCAATTTGTGCAACCTCATCCGGCGCAACCTGACTGTAGCATCCCATAACGGCAACCACCGCATTTGGATTCAGTCTGTGGCATTTTCTTATCATTTGTCTGTTCTTTGCGTCACTCATCTGAGTCACGCTGCAAGTATTGATTATATATACATCTGCTTTTTCGCTAAAGGGTACCACCGTATACCCTTTATTAAGAAACATCTCCAAAACCGCTTCTGTTTCGTATTGATTTACTTTGCATCCTATCGTATATGTTGCTACCTTCATTAATACTCCTTCTGTAATAAAAAGCACATGATTATCCACCATGCGCATTTTACAGTGCATATTTCATTGCAAGAAAGATTACTCCTCAACAATGAAATCCTTGATTTTGTCAACAAATCCATCGCAGCAGTGGTCCTCGTTGCAGTGCAGTTCCAGCTTGATTGGTCTTGACAAATCAAGGGAGAATATGCCCATGATTGACTTTGCGTCTACAATATAGCGACCTGAAGAAAGATCCGCTTCACATGTTAGTGTTGTAGCTGCATTAACAAATCTTTTAACATCGTCGATCGATTTCAACATGATCATGTAAGTCTTCATTAAAACACACTTCCTTTTCATCTTTTACTATTGGTAAAATAAAACCATAGTCTTATAGTAATTTAATCTGCCACTTTTGTCAACAACATTATGCCCCTATAAAACGCTAAAAACAATATCAAAAACCAATACCAATATTATGATAAAACTAACGAAATCAAAGCTGAAATTATCTATGTTGTCCGCTCTCGAATCCTTGATGACTTCCGCCTTCACAAGAGAAATATAGCAGCCAAAAAGAAACAAGAGTCCTGCAACAATATATATAAAGGAAAACTTCTTTACCATTATCCATACGGCTGTTGCAAGATAAGATGCTAAAAATACAAGTCTCAATTTGGGTCTTATGTTTAAGAATTTCATAAGCTTCACAACTCCTTTATTGAAGTATAATTTAATCAAAAACTTCTGTAAAGGTATACCAT
>DUPL01000060.1 GCA_012838385.1 Clostridiaceae bacterium | reverse complement strand
GCTTTTTCTTCCGGTGTAAAATTTCTTCTCTTTTCCATAGTTCCATTCTAACTTATTTTGGCCGTTTTGTCTGTCTTAATTTCTGGTATCATTATAAAACCTATTCCTCCCTGAGAGGATATACCATTTCCTTTGTTTCCAAGAGGAACTTCTCAACCTTTTCATAATTCTCCTGGGCCACACTCAAATATATAATATCCGTTATGAGCAGCATTGAATATCTTGAGCCAATTGCTCCAATCCTGATATCCTTTTCTATGCTGGGCACCTGGAACATGGCATCGGACATTTGCGCCAAGGATGAAGTATGGTTGCTGGTGACACTTATGCAGTATGCTCCGTTTTCTCCAGCCTTTCTTAATGCATTTATTACTGGTATTGTCTTGCCACTGTACGAAAACGCGATTGCGACATCGTTCCTTGTGGCATGAACGGCAGATGACAGCTGTATGCTGCTGTCCATGTCAAAGAAACATCTCCTGCCGATACGTATAAGTTTGGTGTACAGATCATTTGCTACCATTGCGGAAGCACCTACACCGAACAGGAATACATTATCAGCCTTTCTTATCTTCCTTACAGCTTCAGTCATCAACCTGAAGTTCATGAGTTCAATGGTATCCTTTACAACAACATCTATGGTGGTTGCGACTTTAATAGATATTGACTTTGCCGTATCGGTTTCCTCGACGATTAGTTCAGGCATTTTTTTTGTTCCCTCGTTAATATCCAAGGCAAGGTCATACTTGAACTCGTTAAGGCTGTCATACTGCAGTCGCTTTATGAACCTTATTACCGCAGAAGCGGATGTACCAGAGCCTTTCCCTATTTCAGAACTCGATTCAGAAAGAGCCCTGTCTGGGTTCTTCAGAACATATTCCGCAATCTTTACATCTGTCGGTGTCAACCCTTCTTCTTTTTCCTTGACTCGTGTATAAAAGCTCATTCTCATACCTCACTTGCAATCATTTGTTAGAGATTATATACCAATCAAACAGATGCAAGCAATATCCCTGTTACTCTCCAGTATGTCCTTCCTTGTACTTTTGAATGTATACCTTAGTCATATCCCAGTATAACGAAGGCGCCGGATTTCCATCTTTGTCTATCCATTTCTCAATAGGGTAATCGTCAGGAAAATCGGAAGTATCCGCTGAAAACACTGCGGTATGCTCCGCATATTCATTGAAGGAGTTAATCACCACAAAATCAGGCACAATCTCCGACTTCAGCAGCGTCTCCCATGCTTTCTTGTACCATTCTCCCCTGTTCCTGTATACCTTTTCCGCTGCGAAATTAAACTTGTACCACCCAGGCATTATTGTCGCCACATCTTCCGAGACAAGTGTTCCTTCGGGCATTACCCATCCCCAGTATCCTGGCTGTCTGGCATGTCCTATGGCAAAACGCAACGTGAACTTGTCAGCATATGTCTTGTCTCCATCATAAGCGTCCCACTGCTCTTTTGTAGTTTCGAATATGACAAGCAACGGCTTTCCATCAACATAGATGTGATAATCCTCGGTACCCCAGTTTCGTTCTATATATCTTTCCCAGATTATCTTTGCTTCAGACTCAATAATTGACAGGTCTTTCTTGATAGCTGCAAACACACCTATGGCTGAGCAATACTTAATCGGCCTGTTCTCCTTGTTGTCATTCCACTTCATAATTGACTTGGCCATTTTCAAAGCCCGCTGGTTTATGTACCCTCCGGCTACATCAATATCGTTTGTCTGATCCATTATAATGAAATCTATTTGAGCAGTTGTCAGTTCATGAAGATGAAACTGGATTATCTCATCATCAAGGGAATCATATCTGCCATAAGAACCATCCGGAAGCAAAGGCTTGTAATAAATGTTCTCCGAATTCCAAAAGTTCTCATTCGCACTATTTCCGCTTCCGTTGGAATACCATACACTGTACCATATCCCGATTTGCGTTTTAGCCCTCTTTTTTTTCAACGTTGGAGAAGCAGTCTCCTTTGGTTTCTGACTATGATTACCACCATTATTATTTTCATCAGGCACTTGAGTACAACCTCCAAAAAGAAAAACCATAAGTATGTTAAGAAGAATAATTCTTGATAAAACTTTCATGCAACTCATATAGCACACTCCTTTATTCTTTTCCATTCTTCACACAAAGACATGCCAACCGAATACATATGCCCAAGCAATCCAATCACTTCTTCCTCATTCCGAGCTTCCAATGTTTGATGATGCGATTCCAAGGAGAAATCCCCTTTGTAATCTATTTTTTTCAAAGACAGCAAAAACTGATGCCAATCATATGAACCGTCATAAGGTATCAGGTGCTCATCCATCAACCTGGCAAAATTATCGTGCGCATGCATTGTTACCATGAACTTGCCAAGTTTTTCAACCTCCCTCACATCCTGACCGAGCAAATATGAATGGCCGGTATCCCAGCAAATGCCAACATAATCAGAGTCCATTCTTTCAACTAGTTGAACCAACGCCTCAGCATGTGCAGAATTTGACCATGGCAGGTTTTCAATAGCCAAACATATGCCCAGTTCCTCACACTTTTTCAAATACTGAGCAAGCATCCTTGCATTGTTTTCAACATATTCTTCAACATTAACCGTTTTACTGAAATCAGTATCATACGGATGCATGACAACACATTTTATACCCAGAATTTCTGATGCGCTCAAAACTCTGTATGCAAGATTCCTTTCCTCCACGTTATACTGCATCCTGCATATGTCCCCAATACCGTGAGCTTGGACAAATTCCACCCCCATTTCTTCAGCGTAATCCTTTACTTCATAAACCCATTTCTCCCATCTGTTTGTTACAAAATCATTTTTCATGCAATAGTCAAAAGCCAAATCAAGCTTCCTAAATCCTACATCCGATAAGCTGTGTATAATATGTCTCATAGGCACATGCATGTTATACACAGCTGTTGTTGTTATCAAATCCATATTTATCCTCCAAATATAATTTCGACTAATCAAGTTCCAATGGGAACTCAAGCTTTTGAATTCCATCCTTGCTAACAAAATGGTGCTTCACACCAAGCTCATTCTTCATGAACTCATACAACTCCACAGTCTCCCAAGGTCCCGTATTAAAACCATTTCCCTGGTCATTGTTCCATAGCCATTCCGGGGTTGGCCACAAACATGCTTTTGGTGACACCATCTCATATATTATCCTGGCAACACCATTTGATCCATGATGCGCCATTTGCACCACATCACTCTTCATGTTTTCCCTATGCGCTTTTCTTAATCTAAAACCGCTTGCTTCTCCCAAGTCCGCAAGAAACAACACTGTTTCCTCGCCTACATTCATGCGAATTACAATACTGCTCTCATTTATTGCGTTGTATGTAACGCTCTCATCGCATGTAAGCAAGATATCAAATGTGACATCATCTACTGCAATCCTGTCATCCTTCTGAACAACAACAAGCTTGTTCTCCCCTAAGATTCCTGTTATTGGTTTGAACTGACGCAAAGTGTCATATGCATCACTGTCATGTGCCTTTATGAAATCATCGGACGGAAAATTGTAGTATACCTTGTCAACTTCAAATTTATCTGCATGGTTTCTTTTTAAAGCCATAATGGCACATTAGTCTCTTGAAGCCATCAGTGACTTCTCTTTCTCCGTACGATTTAATTCTTTTTACTGCTGTACTCATGTTATCAAAACGAATTATTGTAGGCACCTTGCCTAG
>DUPL01000059.1 GCA_012838385.1 Clostridiaceae bacterium | reverse complement strand
CGTTTTGACCGTTTTTCCGCCCTTTTTTCACGCTTTTTGTTCACGTTTTTTTCATTTTAAAAAGAAGTTCTGTATGATTCAATTTGTGAAAAGATAGTAGTGACAAGGGTTTCAGGGATTTTGGATAAAGGACTTTATTTTGGGGTTACACCACCCTTGACATCAATACTACGCACTCAACATGACTGGTCCACGGGAAGAGGTCCACTGGGCATACTTTGTTGACGTCGTATCCGTTTGCTGTCAGATATTTGAGGTCTCTTGCAAGTGTTGCAGGATTGCATGAAACATAAACAATGCGCTCAGACTTGATCTCTGCAAGCAGTTTAAGAAGCTCTTCGTCACAACCTTTTCTTGGAGGATCTATAATTGTAACATCAAAATGCATGCCCTCCTTCATAAGCTCCTTAACAACTTCTGTCGCATCTCCTGCCAGAAACCTGGCATTGTCAATGTTGTTTATATCAGCATTAACCTTGGCATCATAAACAGCCTCTTCTACAACTTCCACACCAGTAAGGGAATTTATCCTGTTCTTCTTTGCAAGATAAATACCAATTGTTCCAATACCGCAGTACAAGTCAAGCACATTGTCATTTTCTTTAAGTTCTGCAAATTCATGTACAAGACCGTAAAGCACCTCGGTCTGTTTTGGATTGACCTGGAAGAAAGACATGGGCGACAAAAGGAAGTTAACCCCGTCAATTGCATCCTCCAGTCTCTCTTTACCATATATATGGATAAACTCGTCACCAAGAATAACATTTGTAACCTTGGGATTTATATTAAAATACACCGACTTTACAAAAGGACACTCTGCATTAAGTTCGTTCAGAAACTCTTCCTTGTTGGGAAAATCATCTCCCCTTAGAACAAGTACCAGCATTGCATCCTCATGTATCGATGAAGTTCTTATTACAATATGCCTCACAAGACCTTGATGGGTCTTCTCATTGTAAACTGGGATATTATTTTTTGTCATATATGAGGCGACAAAGCTTCTTATCTTCTGGGCTCTCAAATCCTCAGTAATACAGGCATCTGCAGGAACCAGACGATGACTCCTCTTGGTATAGAAACCGGTTACAACATTGCCCTCGTCATCATAACCAAGCGGATACTGAGCCTTGTTTCTGTAGTGTGTTGGAGCCTCCATCCCCACTATAGGCAAAAGCGTGTAGTTTATAATTCCCCCAATTCTGGTCAGGCAGTCTACCACGTACTGCTCTTTTGTCTTTAGCTGTGCCTCATATTTGTAATGTGCATAAGTACATCCACCGCACTGGGCGCACTGTTCGTATTCTGGCCCTATCCTATCAGGAGAGCTGTCAATTATCTTAAGAAGCTTGCCAACAGCATAGGAAGTCGTTACTTTAATAATCTTTATCTCCGCTGTTTCCCCAGGCAGCGCACCTTCACAGAAAACAACAAACCCCCCTATTCTGCCTATGCCCGCTCCATCACTGGACAGATTTTCAAACTTGACTACATAAGTTTCATTCTTTTTAATTCTTACCCTTCTCATTAATCATCACCCAAATGTCTTGTATCGTTTTCATAAACAATTCTTAAATTCAGGTCGTCGTCATACTCAACGAGACTGACTCCTGTGTTGGACATAAGTTTAACCTCAATCAACCTGTCGTGAGGCAATCCCTTTGCCATGCAGAAATAATTGCTCAACACACAAGCGTGGGAAACAATAACAACAGTTTTGTTTTTATTTGCCCTAACTATGTCTTCCACCGTCTTCTGCATCCTGATGTATACCTCAGCCATAGTTTCGCTTCCGGAAGAGGACCACAAGTGAGGCCTTGATTTCCATGTCTCAAACTCCTCGGGAAACATTCTTTCAAGATCTTCCCATCTTTTCATTTCCCATTCGCCTGCATTGATTTCAATGAGACCCTTTTCCTCAACTATTAGAACACCATGGTACTTGTTTACCGCTTTAGCAGTGGCAAGAGTCCTTTTCATAGGACTTGTGTATATAATATCTATATGAATGTCCTTGAATCTTTGAGACAGTCTTTCCAATTGTTCCTTGCCAAAATCCGTAACATCACATTCGGATATGCCATAGCAGTAGCCATTTACATTGGCAGTTGACTGGGCATGGCGTATAAAATACACGTTAGTCATGCAAACCCTCCGATCAGGTTTTTGAACCACACTATTATATCTCAAAACCCATCTTTATGCAAATTGAAAGCTTTGGTATTATTAACAATTTGTTTACATTTAAAACCATTGACAGCGTAACATTGTTACGTTACACTATTGATAAATAAAACATTGTTACGTTAGGCGGTGACACTATGCTGATATCCAAAAAAGAATTGCTTCAAGAAACAAACATATCCTACGGACAGCTGTATCGATGGAAAAGAGAGGGCCTTATACCCGAAGAATGGTTCATAAAACAACCTACATTCACAGGACAGGAAACATTCTTCCCAAAAAAGAAAATATTGAGGAGAATCAAAAAGATACAGGAACTCAAGAATCAGTACTCCCTGGAAGAACTGGCAAGAATATTGGCTCCCGAAGTATCTGAAAGAAACTTTACCGAACAGGATCTTAGGATCATAGAAGAAGTTGATTTGGCTCTAATCCCCTGTTTCTTTAAAAGCTTTGGCAAAAACAACTTCACCTATGTGGAGTTGTTGGTACTGATTGCGCTGTCCATCTTCAGGAAAAGACACAACCTTTCAATTGATGACGTTGAAATGTTGTCAAAAGGTATAAAAGACGCAATAAACGAACTCAAACAAGTAGACTATATCTGTCTTTTGCTGAAATCCAATGGAGAGTATTTCCTCATGCTTTATCCTGAGAACACAGGAGTAATGACTGATGAAAGACTCAAAAAGATAAGTGAGATAAATCTTAACGAGATCTCCTCTTCCATCAAGTTGAAATACAGAAAGAGCTTTCATTTGGATATTGAAGAAGAGGAAAATGAACTTTTGTTTATTGAAGGCGGAGAGGAGGTCCTGACATGAGATCCAGTTCAATTGCATTTGGCGACAGACATTATGAAGGCAATTACAACCGGCTTGCAATTGCAGGCGATGCTGAGATTACAAACAGCGATGTAAAAAAAGTATATTGCGCCGGCGACCTTTCGATTTCAAAGTCTACCATCGGAAATTTGAAATTTGCAGGCGACCTTGAGGCGGATTCGGTCACCATTGGCACCATAAAAGGAGCCGGAGACGCATCCTTTTCAGGACTGTGCAAGGTTGACAACTGTGTCATGGTGGGTGATTTGGAGTGCGACATGCTGGAGTGCGAAATTCTGCAAAACGGCCCCAGAAGCGAAAGAGTTAATACAACCAGTACACCCACATGGGAAGGTGTATTCAAAGGAGAAACTTTTGAGAATTTTAAGGAGCTTGCTTTGGAGGGAGAGATTGAGTTTAAGAATATAATTTTATCAGCTCCCCTGTCAACAAAAACAGAAATCTCCTGCGACAACTTCTACCTTTTCAGCGGTTTGACATTTGGCAGCATAAACGCAGAACACACATTCATCCTTGCCTCTTCGAATGTACATCTGGACACTGTAACAGGCTGTACTGTCGAAGTAAAAAAGGAATTCAAACCAGGCAAAGAGTTTAAAAGAATAAGGAAGAACGGAAAATACAACAACCTCTGTTCAGACAACGGCATTGCATCCGTAGATAATATTGAAGCAGACAATATATATTTAGAGAACACTAAAAGCAAATATATTTGCGGAATTAATGTGGTTATTGGAGATTTGTGCATTGTCGACAGAGTTGAGTACCAGGACACCATAGAAATATCCCATAAGGCCATAGTGAACGAGGTGGTTAAAACATGAAGAACGCATCATTGGATGGTATAGGCATGCTAAACGGTGGTGAGTACAACAAGATTGAGCTTGATGGAATATCAAAACTAAAACATCCTCTCATTGCTAAAAGCGTTAGTATTGACGGTATTTTTAAGTCAAAGGCAAAAATACAAGCGGACTTCTTAAGCTTTGACGGTATTTCCAGAGTGTTCCGGGACATCAAAGCTAAAAAGATAGACATTAATGGAATTGTGAAAATCAGGAGAGCAAACCTTTATGCTGACGAAATCATATGCACCGGCATACTGGTATGCAACAGGGAAGTAAATGCCGATTACATAAATATTGATGGCAACTGCTCCGCAAACACCATGTATGGAGATACGATTCTGATTAATTCAAACGAAAACAACAACCAAAACGCAAGGATTCCAAGCAAGCTTGGTATTTTTAGCAAACTATACTTTGGAAGACAGGTAAAGACGAGCATGTCCCTTGTAGATCGCATTGAATGCACTCATTTTGAAGGCAATAATGTGTATTGCAAGGAAGTGTATGCCAACAGTGTAAAACTGACGGGATATTCGGAAATAGAAGTGCTTCACTGCGATGGCGACATTGATGTTGCCAACACATGCACAATAGGCAAGATTGTGGGAAAGGAATACAACATAAGGGAGATGGGAGAGATGGTAAATACAACCATAAGGAAGATACTTGATTTATACAAGGATGGAAAAATAGATGCCAATGAGGCGGAGACCATGCTGAGCTCTTTGGGAGTTGAAAACAAAACCCACGACAGCTCTCCAAGTGTTCCATGGGAAGATGACGGGAAACTGCGTGTTGTTGCCTACATTGGAAGGAAACTTCTAAAAAAAGGAGACCCAGGCCAAAGCAAGATCAGCGTTTCCATTGAAGGCGACGCATTAAACGTTGAAGCTCACGGGAATGTTGAATGTACAGATATCAGGGGAAGCGTAAGTGCAGCAGGAAATGTACGCTGCAATGATATTCGAGGAAATGTAAGCTGCAGTGGAAACGTACAGTGCAGCCAAATTAATGGCAACGTTTCATCCAGCGGCGGTATACGTATCGACACAGGCAGGTGATAACTATGAGAAAAAAGAAAAAATTAATCCACAAGGAAAGAATACTTATACACGAGCTTTGTGAATTTGAGCTCAAAAACTACTTCAACAAAAGAAACTAATCCATATTTACACATATCATTAAAGGGGGCTTGAAAGCCCCCTCCCTCTTTTTGTGAATAGAAATATGAAAATGGATAATAATAATTTCTAGCAATTAAAAAGGGGATGTGCGATGTTTGGCAACTATAGAAACAAGAGAAAAAAAGAGTTGTATTTTGAATCAACCACAAATCTTTCTTCATTCACAATAAGCAGACAATTGGATAAAAATATCCAGATGATTTATCAAATATTTAAAGACGATTGCACCATAAGGATAAGAGAGTTTGAAAACTACAAATGCCCAAAAATAAAGGGCTTTATCGCATACATTGAAGGCATGATTGATTCAAAGCTGATTATAAAAGGAACATTGAATCCCCTGGTAACCAGCGATATTGACCCAAAAGCTGACAAGTTTATGGAAACTGTCAGACTGGGAATCTTGTACAACAACGAGGTAAAAGAGACAACTAGTGTGAATGATATTGTTGTTGCCATTCTTAGAGGCGATACCGCCATTTTCTTCGAAGATGAGGAAAAGGTTCTTATTGTATCTTCCAAAGGCTTTGAAACAAGAGGAATCGAAGAGCCTGAGGCTGAAAAAATATTAAGGGGACCCAAGGAAGGGTTCACAGAATGTCTGTCCATTAATCTGTCATTGATAAGAAGAAAAATAGTATCCAATGACATGAAGATTGTTAGCCGCGAACTTGGCAGAAGGACCAAAACCAAAATTGCCATATGCTACATGGACAGTCTTGTAAACAAAAATATATTGAAGGAACTTAATAGAAGACTCGATAAAATAGACATTAACGCCATACTGGACTCCAACTATATTTGCGAACTGATAAAAGACGGGACATATACACCTTTCAAAACAATAGGTCTTACCGAACGTCCTGACTCGGTGGCATCAAAACTTTTGGAAGGAAGAATAGCCCTTTTGGTGGAAGGCTCGCCTTCAGTCCTTACTTTACCTTTTCTGTTTTTGGAGAACTTCCAGACAACCGACGACTATTACCTTAACTATGTTTATGCGTCCTTCAACAGACTTATTAGATTCATAGGCTTTTTTATAACCATCCTTACTCCTGCGTTGTATTTGTCATTGGTAACATTCCACAGGGAATTGATACCAACAGATCTGGCTTTAAGTATATCCCAGTCAAGAAACGATGTTCCTTTACCAACCATCGTGGAACTTTTGATACTACTCCTTGTCTTTGAACTTATACGTGAATCAAGCCTGAGGACTCACTCCAACGTTATACAGTCAATCAGCATCGTGGGAGCACTGGTTATCGGGCAATCTGCAGTCGAAGCCAGATTCATAAGTGCTCCCATGGTTATTGTCATTGCACTGACCGCAATAACAGAGCTTCTAAACCCGAAGATAAAAGGCGCAGCAATACTGATACGCCTTATCTTCATTCTCGCAGCATTTTTTATTGGTGCCTTTGGAATAATTCTGACCACGATAGTTGTTCTCACCCATGTGTTCAGTTTAAAATCCTTTGGTATTGTTTACACATCCCAGACCTATTCTTTCAGACTGCAGGAACTGAAGGACTTCTATATCAGAGCACCCTGGGGCAAGCAAAAAACCACACCCAAATTCATAGCCAACGACACAGTAATGAACGCAACAGATAT
>DUPL01000058.1 GCA_012838385.1 Clostridiaceae bacterium | reverse complement strand
TGGATGACAAGCATGTGGTTTCAGTAGTCATTACATCTATACCCATTCTATAATCAACAGACAAGTTTTTTACACCAGGTCCAATAAACTCCAATACCTTGTTCTTTACAAATCCGTTCTTGAACACTTTGCCAATCAGCGCCAATGCAACGTCCTGTGGGCCTACTCCTGGTTTTGGTCTTCCGGTTAAATATACAGCAATAACTTCCGGATACTTTATCTCATAATATCTTCCAAGTAATTGCTTTACAAGCTCCGGACCTCCTTCGCCAACTGCCATTGTTCCAAGTGCACCATATCTTGTATGACTGTCGGAACCGATTATCATCTTGCCGCATCCTGCAAACATTTCCCTCATATATTGGTGAATAACCGCAAAATGGGCAGGAACAAATATGCCGCCATATTTCTTTGCAGCAGAAAGACCAAAAGCGTGATCATCCTCATTTATTGTACCGCCTACAGCACAAAGACTGTTGTGACAGTTGGTAAGAACATAAGGTACTTTAAACTCTTTAAGACCACTGGCTCTTGCTGTTTGAATTATTCCTACATATGTAATATCATGTGATGCCAGCGCATCAAATTTGATTTTCAGTTCCTTATCATTGCTACCATAATTATGTTTTGATAAAATACCATAACTTATGGTTTTCTTCCTGCCAGCTTCAACCTCCTCAAAATTTGCATTCTTCTCTACAACCAATTGTCCGTTTTTGTAAAAAACACCCTCATTAATAAGTTCTACCATAATACACCTCTTCTAAACATTTATTAGTTCATATCTTTCATTAACTAATCTCATCAGTACATATCTTGATAAAATTGCAATTGCAATGGATATGACAAGGCTTAATACAATGCCTAAGTTGGCGTTTACCTTAACAGATAAAAATACAGGCAATGCATTTATAACTACCAGAATGAATGACGCAAGCATGGCAATTACAGCATTAAAATTCCGTTTTACCGCTTCTGCTTCTGTTGACCAGTACAATTTCGGTTTTATCAAATCAACTGCCATACTTATATATGTTATCTGCAAAACACTTGCAAGTATCAAAACATTTACAGCCAGAAAGTATAACAACTCGAGCCTGATGAAGAACTGCAGTATTACAGTCATTGTAACTGAGCAGCAAAGATAGAAAATTACGCTGGCATAAATCCTTCCCTTTATCTGCTCCATATATGGAACAGGAATAACCTTTGTAAGCCAGAAATGCTCGCCTTCTCTTGAAAATGTAGTTGATGGAGCAAAATTCAAGGAGGTCAAAAACATTACAAAACCATAGAAAATGTATAGAAGAACATATGGTTTGTCCCTGAAGGATTCTACCAAAGCATCCAACGCAACAGCTTCTTCGCTGTTTGTGGACAGCTTAAATATTGAAATCACAGCAAGCGGTCCCAAAACAATATTCAAAAGGCAATTCAAGGCATAAACAGGACTTCGCAAAATAAGTTTAATTTCCTTTTTGCAAAATGCCAGTCTTGGATTTCCTACCTTGATTGCATGTATATCCACCGCTTTTTCTTTCTTTCCTGCATGTCCGATTTTTTGCTGCA
>DUPL01000057.1 GCA_012838385.1 Clostridiaceae bacterium | reverse complement strand
GGATTTGCTGCAAACGCAAAACATCATCAATACTGTAAAGGCGTCTTCCACCTTCCGAGTAGCGGCTGGGCGAAAGTAATCCGCATTGGTCGTAGTATTGCAGCGTTCGCACAGTAACTCCACATTTTTTTGCAAGTTCTCCTACTGTAAACAAGCAGTCTTCATTCATTATTTATCACCTCCCTGATAGTATAAAACATTACGTAACGTCATAATCAAGGGTGTTAACATAAAATTTACAAATAAAAAAGAGTTCCGATTTCTGTACAAAAATTATAAAAAGTGATAAAAAAATATTATAAAAATCCGATTAATTTAGTATAATATATATGAAATATTTGAAATCACCTTGGTAGGCGATGCGCATTGGTTTTAGGACGGCAAAAATATGTACTTGCAGAGTGCATTAGGGGGAATAAGTATCGCTACCTGTTTGGATAAAAACAAGACCAATAACTACCTCCTGTATTGTTGGATGACTACAGCATTCTGCGCAATCAAAGATAATGGGACGTGTGTTGCCACGTCCCGTTATCTTTTACTAACTGCGCTTATCCAATTACAATCTCATATTCAAAAACAACATCACCGCATTTTACAACCAAAACATCTCCGTCTTTAATTTCCTCTTCATCTGTTTGGACAGAAGCCTCATATAGTCTGCCCAGTTTGCAGTTGTTGATAAATGTATCAACATCACATGGTTCAGATACCTTGATTCGTTTATTCTCAAGGTCAATATCATAATCAGAGTCACCGAACCTGAAACCTTCAATATCCACTTCATTAATAGCCGCCCATACATTATGGTCGGAGTTGTCAACAAGTGTTATGCAAAGATATCTGGCATAAACACCCTTTAAATCATCAACAGTTGTATACGGTTCTGAGTCTTCCGAACGATCTGCAAGCATATCCACTTCTCTCCATCATAACTGGCATACAGTTCATAATAGTAGGTGCGTCCAACCTCGTGCCATGTTAAATGTATCTTGCTTAATATGAAAGGTGCGCCAAAATCAAAGAACACGTCTGTAGGAAACTGTTTAAATGCCCATCTTGTAAGAGGATTGCCATCAACCATAAACTTTTTGGGTCGTTCGCTAGGACTCGTTTGATGTCCTTCTACTTCTATATCAGCTTTTTTTCCGAAATCCGGTCCATCATATATTTCAACAGGTTCGCGTGTTGGCGAGATGGTAGGCTGGACAGTTGTACTAGGCGTTGCAGGGGAAGATTGCGTGGGTGTGTTTAACGTTTCTTCCTTGTCACAACCCGTAATAAAAGGAGTGCCAGTACCATTAGTGCACTTATGCATTTTGCTATAATTTCTTTCATTTTAAATCACCTCCGAAAAAGCAGTTATTTCTTTCTCTGTTGTTCTTGTAGTATAAAATCCGTAAGAGATATTGACGTTAATGTTTCGGATTTATGAGCAATATGTAGTATAAAAAACGGAAAGTATAATTTTAGTTATTACAAACTCAATAAGGAGTTCCGATTATTACACTAATATTTAAAATGTGGCGTGAAATTACAAGAAAAGAAATTGGCTTTTGTATAATATATTTGCTGAGTTGAAAAAGACATATGTGCTATGGAATAAAACTGACAGGAGGCAATGTTATGAAAATTATTGCAAATCATGCTCATGTTTTTCAAGAATCAAAAAGACCACAAGGAACCATTTCCGTACTTAAACAAGTAATGGATGAATGCGGCATAAGCCAGGCAGTAGCTTTTGCTCCTTTTCCAAGACACTTCAACTACGATGAGGAACCGAATACCAACCCCAATAGGTGGCTTTATTCAAAAATAAAGGATGATGACAGACTTTATGGATTTGGAGTTATAGATATGAATAAGGATAATGTCGTTGAGCAGGTGCAAGAGATTTATGACCTTGGTTTAAATGGAATAAAGATGCATCCTGCTTTTCAACATTTTGCCGTGGACGATAAAAAAGCATATTCGGTATATGAGAAAGCAGAACAATTGGGTCTGCCAATCTCTTTTCATACGGGAGTACACAAAGCTAGAATTCGAGAAAGTCACACCCTTTTGTTTGATGAAGTTGCATTCAATTTTAGAAACCTTAAGTTTACCCTTGAACATGTTGGCGGCTATTCTTTCTTCAATGAGGCTGTAGCGGTTATGTCCAACAACCCTAAAAACACATATGCTGGAATAACCAGTGTGTTTGATAGAGGTACAAACCGATGCTGGTATTTAGGCAATGAGAAAGTTGAAGAACTTATATGGCAGACAAGTGTCAAGCGATTAATCTTTGGTCTGGATTTCCCTTATAACGGTCCTGACAAAATCAAGGAAGCCATTTCCTGTATTTTGTCACTGAATGTTGATGATGAAGACAAGGAAAGGATTCTTGGTGGAAACCTTCTTGAGTTTATGATGATGCATGAGCAACAGAAAGTTAAAAGCTGGATTGAAAATATGCGGGATTGTTTATATCCCGCATATTAGCTTAATTCACTACGATTACATATTCAAAATTAACATCGCCACATTTTACAACCAAAACATCTCCGTCTTTAATTTTATCTTCATCTGTTAGGACAGAAGCCTCATAAAGACCACCCAGTTTGCAGTTTTTGATAAATGTATCAACATCACATGGTTCAGATACCTTGATTCGTTTATTCTCAAGGTCAACATCATAATCAGAGTCACCGAACCTGAAACCTTCAATATCCACTTCGTTAATAGCCGCCCATCCGTTTTGGTCGGAGTTGTCTATAAGTGTTATGCAAAGATATCTGGCATAAACACCCTTTAAATCATCAACAGTTGTATACGGTTCCGAGTCTTGTGAACGGTCAACTACTAGTTCCCAATTTTTATTATCCACACTTGCATATACTTCGTAGTAGTATTCGCGCTCTAGATTAAGCCAGGTAAAAATAATTTTACTAAGTACAAAGGGTGCGCCGAAATCGAATATGACATCGGTTGGGAACAGCTTGAACGCCCATCTTGTATCAGGATCTTCATCCACCATTAACTCTTTAGGTCGTTCGGTTGGATCCATTTGGTGCCCATCAACTTCTATTTCTGCTTTTTTTCCGAAATCCGGTCCATCATATATTTCTCTTGGTACTGGTGTTGGTGAACTGGTGGGTTCTGCAGTCTTCAGAGGCGTAATATATGGAGTGGGTGAGTTTTCAACTTCATCTTTGTTTTTACATCCCGATGTCGAAAGCAGCATTATCACAATCAATAAATTTAAACATTTGACTAAGGTATTTTTCATATATGTTTCACCTCATATCTGTCTGGTTAATAAATTCTATACCATAAGCTTTTTCCTGTCTTATGTATAACGGTTATCTGAAAAAATATTGTAGATATTTCGGAAAGCCGTTACAGAACGTCTATTGAGAAAATATGGGCCCTTTCTTCTCCCCATGTGGAAACCAGTGTTATACTTATTGACTTTACTGTTTCATTAAACTCAAGAAAAACCAGTCTCTGGTAGTTGTTTTCTTCCTTGTGCACAACCTTGGTTCCTTCAGGAGTATCTGCAGTAACAATAAATTCCTTTACCAGAGTATTTGGAACATGAAAGTCTGCAATTTCCAATGGGTAATAACAAGGCATGTTGTGATTTTTTCGGTTAAGGTTGCTGTCAAATACAATTCTCAAGCCCTTTGTTTTCACATACTGATCATATGAAAATTCAATACTCTCTCCAAGATTGAGGTAAACGCCATTGTCCTCATCTTCTATAGGTCTGTCATACCCATTCCTTATATTCTCATATTTTTCATCCAATACTGCCTCTTTGGCAAGAGGTGTTACTTCTCTTTTCATAAATGGAAGATAGCAATCATCAAACATCAGAAGCTTTTGCAGCTCCTTTATCTTGCTTTCGTAAATTCCTCTTGGTGTTAGGTTGTTCTTGATACAAATCGAAGCGGCTGTGCCCACAGCCTGGCCAAGCACGCTGCAAGTACCCATGACTCTTGTTGAGCTTAAAGCTGCGTGGGTGACGCTTATGTTTCTGCCTGCAAAGAACAGGTTTTCTATGTTTTTTGAGTACAGAACCCTATAGGGGATGCCGTAAGGGGAGGGGGCGGGATGGTGGGTTGTTGGTTTTCCTTTATGTCTGAATCCTCCTGGAGGATGATCGTCCATGGACCAACCGCCATAGGCAACTATGTCATGGAATCTGCCTTCTTTTTCTATGTCGTTTTGAGTCATTATGTAATCCCCAACATACCTTCTGCTTTCTCGTTTTCCGGGCAAGAACCCAATCCAGTCAAGCACATAGTTGTCAACACCATGGTTGCCGTGGTTTTTCATATGGTCCCAAACCCCAAAAGCAATCTTAAGGAGTTCATCTCTTATGGACTCCGTATCATATATTGTATCGTCTTCTCCGCCCAGTTCTATCCACCAGAAGTTGGAGCCAATTTGATGATTTCGGTATTGCAAGTCATCTTCATCAAATTTGTATGCAAATTTGGGAGGTATAAAGGTTGATTTTGTATTTGTCTCTCTTATTTGAAGCAAAATGCTGTGCCCCATGGTTTTCCTGTCAGGACTCTCTGGTTGTATTGACTCGCCAAACTCATCTCTCGATTCTCTTCCAACCCTGTATTCGGCATTCGTCAAAGGAGCAAGTATACTGTCTCCGGAACAGTCAGCAAAGTATTTTGCGAAAATCTGGTGTTTTGTCTGGGTGGTGGTTTGCCATCCTGTGACTGATTTTATAACGTTTCCCTCCATCTCTGCATCCAGACAGCTGCAGTTGAGTAAAAGAAAAATATTTTCATTCTCTTTGACTTTCTCATATAGGACACTGTCCCAGATATGGTAGTTGGGAGGGTTATTTCTGTACAGATTCTCAAGAACAAGTTCTTCCAGAATACCTGTTTCTCTATTGTTTTTGCCTCTTGCGCCACAAATCCACATACGAATTTCTGAGGACGCATTTCCGCCGAGAACAGGCCTGTCCTGCATAAGTGCAACTTTGACTCCGTGTCTTGCTGCAGACAATGCAGCACAAACACCAGCCATACCACCGCCTACTACACAGAAATCAACGTGATGCTTAATTCCTCTCATTGGTATCACCCCTGTTTATATTTTTCCTTAGTCTTATCTTCCAGACAAAAAATACAAAAGAAAATAGAAGTATTAGAGACAATGATGCGATTATGATTATTGGGAAGGGGCTGTTTTTGAAATCGAGCCACTTTCCTTGCGATGCTGATACAAAACGGTATTTGAATCTGCCAAGAGGAGCAGTGTCTCCACTAATATAGAAGTCCATTACATCTCCTTCTTCTTGTGTGTTGTCAGCCCATTTAAAATTGAATTCGAATTTGTCTCCCTTAATGCCAAGTAGTTTTTTAGGCACCGCAATCTGCAGTCTGTTGCCTTTTGCGGCATAGTCAACCTCTCCAACCAGTTCCCAATTGTATCCTCCCGTTGACCTTTCCAAATATGCTTTCTTGTCGCTTGGATTGATTCTGTTTATTACATATTCAAATGTTTCCCAATTATCTTTGGAGTCATTTACATCAATAAACAAACGCATCCAGGCTTTATCCGTGTGGCTGGTTAAATCATCTCTGGTTTCAACCATGAAGTATATGTTGTTGTCATCGTAAGCAACCTTTGCGCCAATAATATCATTTCTGCCTGTATCGTTAAAGTAAGTAAAACCTTTGTATCCGTCATATTCTCTTGCAAAGGTATTTCCTTCGTAGGCGTGAAACCAAGGTTTTACATCGTGCCATTGATCAGAATCCGAGTATATGTCTATTTTCTTCTTGCCGCTGCTTCTTTGAAAACCGTCCGTACCTTTGAAACGTCTAATATACGTGACCATTTGGTAGTAGTAGTGATCCTTCAAATCTCCCTTGGATGGCTCAATATCTCTACTGTAGTTGTCACTGAAGTTATCAGGAAATGCATTTTCAGTACCCCACATCTCCTGGAATCTGCCTGCCACCCATTCATTCCAGCCGGTTATGAAGATGAAGTCCGGATCAACCTTCAAAGCATATTCAAACTGTTCGGCAAAGTTTGCACCATAAAGCTTTCCGTCCTTACTCAAGTCATATCCTTTTTTATCAGAGTAGGAACGGCCGAATACATGGTCTCCTGCATTCATTGCGGTTATGCCTTGTTCCTTGCTCCAGTTTTGTGCGATGCATACACACATTTGTTCAGGTGTTCCATCCTTTCTGTAAGCCACCGCTTGAGGATAAATGCTTATCCATTTCCAGTTGATATAGTCCTCCCTGACGCCTTGAGGCGGACTCCATTTGATGGTTATTTCACCATCAGGTCCCAGAGCCTGGGCGTCATCCTCTCTATATGATGGGTTTATCGGACGGTATGTAAAGAACTCAAATATCTCCTTGTCTTTTGGGTTGTTAATATTCAGATTGCCAGGCCATGTCAGCATCAAAGGCTTTCCATCCCAGTAGAACCATAGGTCTTTATATAGACCTTTTGAGTAAATTTTGTCATACATCTCCCTTAGCTGGATGGCGGCATTGCCATAATCAAACATAGGCAGCATGGCTGTAATGCAGGGTGCCTTGACACCATCAGCCCTGGCTTTGGCAAACACTTCAAGCAATGTCATTATTGCTTCCATAAAAGTGTCTGTGCCATTTGTCTGGTCGAAGATGACCACATCAACTCCTGCATCTGCAAGCATTTCTGCATGCTTTCTTAGTACCCATCTGTCAACTCCGTTATTGTAATATCCAAACAAGGGTTCATTCCAGAAATAGTTTGTGGATTCCTTTGGCCATATAGGGCTGCTATAATTGTTCTTGATTTCGGGATGTTCCTTTAGTATTTCAGTAATATTCCTGCTATTTACTTTTGAGTGTTTTGCATGCCATGTATGATAAAATATTCCGACAAACTTATCCTTTTGTTTTGATCTCACCTTTGAATAATCTGGATCTTTCCTTCCAAGGCCATCTGTATAAACCCAAGTGTCTGCAGTATTGTTGTACTCTCTGTAATTTTCAGAGATTGCACCTAGTTTTTTATCAGGTGTGTTAATATATTTGATTGTACACATGAGACTGCCATAGGTTTCCGTTCTGTCCACATATGTCATGGTATTTGGTGTGGCAGGGAGTACCACCTCTGCATTCAGACCTCCATAAGCATCGTTTACAACTAAAAGGTACTCACCTTTTTTCGTTTCGGGTGTGTTAACTTCCAGCCATATGCCTCTTTTGTTAATAAAGTACTTCTGTGTAAACACAGGATTGCCTTTGATGGTTTTGGCATAGTTTGCATTCCATTCATACAAAGACACGGTCAAGTATGGATTTCTCGATATTAGCCCACCAGAGAAGAATATGTTAAATCCATTAAACGAGGTGGTTGCGTGGAACTGAACAGCCACTTCCGTGTTGTTGTTTAAGGCAACTTCATAAGATTCTCCACTTTCTTCATACATGTTGTGGTAATATGGCTCGATTGAAATTATATTGGTCTGTTCGTTGCTGGCAGCAAGCATCAGCATCACTAAAAATAGTATTGAAGCAATTACAAAAAACAGCAACTTTCTCATGACACTCCTCCATAAATTTGTAGGTTGCATTACTTCTCTTGATGGCAATTATATCTTTGCAAGATTTTCAGAGTCGTTCAATTTTCGGAACTTATTAAATATCCTGTTCAAAAAACATACAAGACCTTGCGAAGCAGCTTGTAAAGGCATGTTGCAGACAGTATAATACAATCAAAAGTATAGAAAAATGCAATATATAGTGAGGGGAGTGCCGTGGCATATTCTGAAAGCGAGTTGTTATATTATCTTGAAAAAAGCGAAGTAAAGTCTTCAATAAAACTTGCAGGAGTACGCCTTTTCCCTGCAGGTTATACATATGGTCCCCATAAACATGACGACATTGAGATAGTGTGCGTTGATAGCGGTGTCTGCATTATCAACTTTGTTGCAGACAACAAGTATGTTTATGTAAACAAAGGAGAAGCGATTATTATATATCCCTGCGTTAATCATAAGTTTATCATAGATGAAAAAGCTAAATGCCGCATTACCCAAATTCAGTTCAGTCTTTCAGATTTGCATGATGTTGAAGAACTGTCTAAATCCTATGAGTTCATAAATAGTCTTTATTCAAAAAAGCAGTATGAAGTAATTGATTCTTGCCTTGATGTAAAAGGATGTATAAACCGTATAAATAATAATATGGAATCAAGCTCCCTTATTATGTTATACGTTCTGGAACTTGTGGTCCATCTGTCAATCAGCCTGACCAAAATCCATGATGACACTGTCAAGGACAAGAAACTTCAGCGCATTATTGAGTATATAAACATGCATTTGTCTGAAAAAATAGTGATAGAAGACATGTGTGATGTATTCGGAATCAGCTCCCGCTACTTGAGAAAGAAGTTCAAGGAAGCCTTTGGCGTAAACGTAAACCATTTCATAACTCTTCAGCGCATTAATCTTGCAAAAAAGCTTCTTGCAGACCGCTCACTTTCCGTAGTAAAAGTGGCATGTGAAGCAGGTTTTAGCAGTTCACAGTATTTTAGTCATGTGTTTAAGAAAATGGTTGGCGTGACGCCAACCGAGTACAGGATAAAACATTATAGGACAAAGGCGAGATTCTAATAATTGTAATCGTTAATGGTTACACTTACAGTGCCACTGGTGCGAAGTTTGCCATATTCCACAACAACAGTTATTTTACACTGGCCAACTTCAACTGCTTTGAATACACCATTTTTAATGACAACTATACTTTCATCACTGCTGTAATATTTGACCTTCAAATCCTTTGGCAGTACAACCAGATCCTTGTTTACTTCAAAGCTTATAGGAAACTCATTGCCAACATATATTTTCTCTGGCAAAACAGGCAGGGCAGAACGCAAGGGTGCCGGCTTTAGAAATGTATCTTTCGAAATGTTGACAAGCCCGTTATTTTCAGCCCATAAAACCAGATAAGTGTTAATCAAGTGGAACGCCACCCATTCTTCTCTAAGGGCATAGGAGTCGCTGTCGCCTGCCTGGTAATATTGTCCTGTGTCACTGCGTCCCTGCATTGATAAAATTACCTGCATGCGTGCATGGGCATAATCTATTGCTTTTACAGGACAATCCCTGTCCAGATTGAATACATGGGCAAAGACATCCGAGGTGAAGAAGTTAAGCTGTCTGTCAACACCCCAATCCGTTCCCGTTGGATAGTTTATTTCGGGAGATGCGCTTCCGTCCGGATTCCTTTCATATATGTAGCTGCCTTTCTTATCCGCATTAAACTTGCCTATGTCAAGAGTTATAAGTGCGCTGTAGATTATATCAGCATTGAAAATCAGTGCTTCCGGTACCTCCATGCCTCCAAATGCAAAATAGGCTGCTTTTGTCATATTTTGTGTCAGCACGGATGTCTGATAGTCAGGATGTACTATATTATGATTTACAACCGTTCCATCGCTATTTATATTTGAGCCGTCTAAAATTTCCTTCAACCTGAACTTATTTACCAGCTTGTTTGATGTGACATCTTCCGGTAAAGCATAGGAGGATATTATCAGTTCCAGGTTCTTGTACATCCATAAATTGTGGTTTTCGTGATTGGGCATCATCGCGCAGGCCAAAGTAGTAATGTTTGCATTCCATGCATTTTCTTCAGCCTTTGTGTCTCCTTTGAAAACGATTTTGCCTTCCTTGTCCATGTAGTAGGGAACTTCGTATGAAATAAAGCGGTTGGCTTCATGCACCACAACCTTTCTAATCATTTCTTGATCTTCCATACCAAAATTCTCCCAAAAGAGCCATCCGGAAAATGCAACGTCAGCTGCCCAGAAGGCGCTTTGCCAATGGTCGCCCCAGCCTCCTTCTGTGTTTGCAAGATGTGCTTTGGCAAGGGATTTTACCAGCTTCAGCATCATTGCTCTGGCTTCTTCAAGTGGAACTTCAGTATGACTTTCGTCATATATGTTTAGTTTTATTGAAACAGCAAGGAGCCTGGCCATTTCAGATATGCTTCTTATTGTTGCTTCTGATTTTCCCCCGATACTTATGTATTCTTGATCGTCCTGCTTGTCAAACTTTTTAACTTGCGTCCACCATGTATTTACTGCATATCTGTTTGAGTTGTTTATCGCTTGAACAAGTCCTTTTGCAATATCGCTGTCCAGCACATTCAAGTCAAGATTATCCCAGTTGATTGGGACTACATTCTCATCGTATTCTACTTCATTATCAGCTATTTTTTGCAGTAATACTTGGTTTGCCTTTTTATTGCACCCAAAGAGGAGTAAAACTATTGACAATGTAATAAATATGAGTAATAACCTCCATGCAATACACATAACAATTTTCCTTTCACATTAATGTTGCTTTATAAATTATATCAACTGTTAAATAGTGTAGTCGTGCATAAATCGGAATTCGTTAAAAAATATCGTACAAATTATATTCAATTCCGTTTTTATCACAAGTAGTTTTCCCTACAACCGAAACACAAACGACAAGTAATATATGCAGCTATATACTGGGCGTAGAAAAGGTTCAAAGGAGGAATTATAATGTGGAGAAGAATCTTTATTCTTGTTATGTGTGTCATACATATTTGCTGTATTATGATGGTTGGATGTGATAGAAAACCGGAAGAGCCTGTCCCGACAGAAACTACAAAAGCAAGTACGCCAACACCAACACCATCGCCAACTCCGGAACCTAAAGAAAAGTACTATGGACCGGATTTTGCCAAGAAAGCAGAAATAACTGTAGAAGGATATGAAGAAGGCCCTGAACCCAGACCGAAAGAGCTTATGGTCGATGGTGATCCTTATACCAGGTGGGCTTTCAAGAGATTCCCTACCGATGTGATTTTTGATTTTGGTGCACCCTTCATATTAAGCAAGGCTCATTTTACATGGCTTGAAACTGGCCGCATTTACTATTATGAGTTATACGCAAGTTATGACGGAGATGATTGGGTGTTGATAGCGGACCGTTCCAACAACGATGAAGGGTATAATACAACAGACAGTTTTGATGGTTTTTATGGCAAGTATGTGAAAATAACCATGCTTGACAATGAGGTTCAAAATGGTTGGGCTGCAATCAATGAGGTAGATATCGATGGGTTTAGATTTGTAGATTCTCCATACAAGATTGATATTCAAGAGAGAATAATTGAAATAGAAGAGGAAGTTTCTAAAGAAATATTTATTGAAAACTGTAATTTAGACGGTCTTTACGAAGCCAAGGTTGAGACTGACAAAGAAAAAGTTTCAGATGGAGACATACTAAAAGTCTTGTGCGGTGATGTTGAATTTGAATATACAATCAAAATAAAATGATGAAAAAGCTGTCGCATATTGCGACAGCCTTTTAGACAAATTATTTTGTCTTTCTTTTCTTAAATAGAACAGTAGAAACGAGTATTCCGGCGAGACTTGCCAAACCAATATCGCCTGTTTGTGGATTTGTTTCGGTTTCAGGCTCTGTAGTTGGTTGTGTTTTAGCTATAAATTTAACTTCCGAAATAACGATGCTATCC
>DUPL01000056.1 GCA_012838385.1 Clostridiaceae bacterium | reverse complement strand
TTATTCTTTGAAAATCGATGTGTTCTTCAAGGTGGGCAATTAACTTCGGCTTCTTCTTTTCAACCGCTTCGGACACATCGTTGTAGATGTCAAACAATGACATTTGCATTTTATTTCGCATGATTTTTTCTCCTGCTTTTATGTTTTTTGTTTTCTTACCTACCATATTATTCCATAAAAGCGGAGAAAAATCAGTAGTATATTTCACGAAAAAGCCTTGTGCCGTGCGGCTTTTTTGAGTTTTACAAACGGCTAATAAATTAATTAAAGGAGAAAATTACAATATGAGGACAATACTTATGGAAGTTGATACAGAAGAATGTACGCTCACTACACTTGACGGTGAAAAATATAATGTGAACCCAAGTGAAATTACAGTATGCTGTACTTGGACACCTACAACCGAAATAGAGATAGTTACAGTTGGAGGGAAAAAAGCTTGCAAAAACTTATCTAGTGGACAAATCATTCGTTTAATATAAGCATAGGTTGACCATGACCCCAAAATGTTACCTTCTAGTGAAAATGTAAATACAAAAAGACCAGCTACTTCAAGCATTCATGCCTGATTGTTACTGGTCTTTTTTGTCCCGCTTGAAGCTGTTCACTTTAGTTTTTTCTTCAATCCCTAAGTGAACGCTTCTTTAGCCTCCCTCCTTTTATCCTGTCTGGTATACGTAGTTCAATCTTCCTATGGGTGCTGCATCCCCATCTGTATAAAAGGAGAAAATATCTCCTGGTGTGCAGTTGTCAGTCCATTTGAACTGTATGGCAAATTTGTCTGTGGAAATTCCCAAAGCCGATTTGGGTATTGCAACCATCATGTAATTTTTATACATGGAATATGAAACATCTGCTACTTTGGTCCATGCAAATTCTCCATTCTGTGAGCACTTTTCCAAAATGGCCTTGTCTTTTGAAGGAGCAGTTCTATTTAGAACAAAATCGTATCCATTCCATGTATTGTTGGATTTGTTCTGTGTCCTTATGTATAGATTCATCCAGTTGCTGCCGGACGGCTGTGTTATGTCGTTTGCACAGGTAACAAGAAAATATATGTTGTCCTTGTCGCTGCAGACTTTCATCTCATAGATGTCATTTCTGCCTGTAGTGTTTCTGTATACAGTGGAACCAAAGCCCGGGTGGTTTCTGTTCACAATGTCGTTTGTGTAGTCTTTGTAATATGCTTTAACATCATTCCATTGACTGAAGTCCTTGTTTATCTTTATTGTCCTGTTGGAATCCGTTTCAATATTTGGTTCCGTACCTTTGTATCTTTTAACATATTCTATCAGCTGCATGTAGTAATTGTCGCCATAGCCGCCTTTCATGGGTTCTGCATCCCTGCTGGCTTCCATGCTGGCACAGTCAACAAATACAGCAATTTCATTGCCGACAGGCTTTTGTCTTTGTGCCACCCATTCGTTCCAGCCTGTTACAAATACTATCTCGGGGTCGTTTTGAATGGCAAACTCCCATTGCTCTGCAAAGTTGTAACCACACAGGACAGCATTTTCCGATGTGTCCAGTTTTCCGTTGTGAAAACTTCTTGTCCTGTCTTTTCCTCCATACCAGGCAGCAGCACTCATTCTAACTGTTACATTGTGCTGTGCAATGGATACGTTCATTACTTCCTTTCTTCCGTTAAGGCCATAGATGGCGCTGGGTTGAAGGAGCCTTGAAAATTCCATCCATGGAAAGCCATCGGGTTTTTTCCCTTCATTTGGCCATTGGCTTTCCTTTATTCTAAAGAAGTTCTTGACTTCCTGGCTGGCTTCATTGGATTTGCCAATTATCATGGGCTTTCCATCCCAGTTGAACCACAGATGTGAATACTCAGAATGCGCCTTGTATACCTCGTTGTATATCACCGTCATGGCTCTGCTGGAATTGGAATTTGTATAAAATGCCACCTTGGGAACGTCATGTCCCTTTTTGTAGTATTCGTCAAGTATCTTTAATAGGTCAAGGGCAGCTGATATGTATGTATTGTTGTTGCCTCCGTTGGAAGTAAAGGGACCGGAAGATGGGTTGCCATTGGCGTTTGTTGTGTCAAACACAAGGAAATCAATGCCTGCATCTGTAAGCATCTGAACATGTTTTCTCATCACCCAGGGGTCTGAGCTTCTGTAATATCCAAAAAGCGGCTCTCCCCAGAAATGGTGGGCATATAGCGGACCCCAGCGTGCTTCATTCGTAAGAGCATCAGGCCATGTTTCTACAATTTTCGTATTGTCGTACGGGCCAGAAGTTCCATGAGCTCCAATCCAAAGGAAATAGAATATTCCAACGTACCTTCCTTCCCGTTTTGCAGGCACCTGTCCTTCCAAACTTATCTCCCTCCCCAAAGAATCTATTCCACCATAGGAAAGAGATGCGTAAGTTACGCTGTTTTCAAACTCCACCGGCGCTGCTGTAGGAGTTGGTGTGGGAGTGGGTATTTGCGTGGGTGTGGACGTAGGGTTGGGTGTAGGGGTTGCTGTTTGTTCCTGTGTGGGGCTTGGTGTGTCTGGTTCTTCTGTGACGGTTTCTGTAGCATCAACCGTTTTTGAAGGAGTAGGAGTTACTATCAACTGAGTGTCATTTGGTTTTCCTCCATCATCCTTTGCACATGCAAAGAGAAGGATACTGAAAACCAGACAAATGATTGGTATAACTGATTTTTTCATAGGATCACCTCGGTTTCAAAGAGCAGTTTGTTACAATCAGTATATAGTCATATTCCGTGATGTGCAAGTTATTTACAAATCCTGATTTAGATTATATTATTGGACTATTGAACATTCAGGAGGTTTTTTATGAAAGTTGTTATGTATGGAACGGATATATGCATTGATTGTGTAAATGACAAGAAGATACTTGTGAACAGGGAAGATATTGAAGTTGAGTTCAGGGATATAACCAAGGATATTGGGACATTGAAGGAGTTCCTAAGGATAAGGGACATTTCCCCAATGTTTGAGGATGTCAGGAAATCCGGTTCTGTCGGTATTCCATTATACATCCTGGAAGATGGAACAATGACTTTTGAAATTTCAGATTTTCTTGATGTTGAATCAGACTTTGGAAGCTGTTCCATTGATAGGAAGGGTTGTTAATAATGATAGAATATTATATGTTTTTGATTGAATAGTAGTAAGTATCTGATATCTCAAGTGGTATAATCAACAAAAAGCTTGGGAGGAACTGCTTGATGGATGTAATAATTGGTGTTGACGGTGGCGGTACAAAAACAAGCATAGCGGCAATAGATATGACAGGAAATGTGGTTGCTGCAAGTAGAGGGGGCAGCATAAACTACAACTTTATTAGCAAGGAGGAAGCTGTTTGCAATCTTGTTGATGCTGTAAACAAGCTTAATCTGCCTGACGGTACCAATATTGCCTGCTTGTCCATTGGCAATCCGTCTATTGACGATGTAACAGAAGATGAGAATTCTTTACTGTTCATAAATGAAATATTGAAAAGGATTAATGTTGGAAGAGTTTTTATGAAAAGTGATGCATTCATGGCCTTGTATGGACTTACAAAAGGCAATGCAGGCGTATTGATAATTAGTGGAACCGGGTCAATGGGAATAGGCATTGACAATGAAAAAAGAATCCATGTGGTTGGCGGATGGGGAAGGCCAACCTTGGATGGTGGGAGTGCGTACTGCATTGGCGTTATGGGAATCAATGCAGCCATTGATGCTTATGACAGAGTGGGAAAGGATACATTGCTTGTGGAATATGCCTGCAAGTTTTTTAAAGTATCAAATTTAAGGAATGCAATACCAGTTTTGAACAGTGATGACGTTAAAAAGTCGGATTTGGCCGGATTTGCAGTGAAGGTTTCAAAATGTGCAGAATTGGGAGATCTGGTAGCGGTAGATATCCTGAATCATGCGGCATTTAGGTTGTCAGACTATGCAATATCGTTAATTGATGCTGTAAAGGAAGAAACACTGGTGGTAGGAATCTATGGCGGTGTATTTCAAAACAATGAGTACATAAGGAATATGTTTGCAAAGAGAGTAAAGGAGAGATATCCTTTGGTTGACATAAGGATTCCTGATATGAAACCAGAGATGTCCGCCGCTTTATATGCTTTGGGAGAGATGGAAAATGAGCAGAATTGATGGATATTTTGAAAAAGTAAAGGAAATATTGGATGAAGTTTTGGTCTATCAAAAGGAGAACATTGAAAAGAGTGCCGAAGAAGTAGCAAGGGTTTTGGAAAATGAAGGTATGATATTTGCTTTTGGCACTGGCCACTCCCATATGCTTGCAGAGGAAGTTTTCTACCGTGCAGGAGGTTTGGTCAAGGTTTATCCCATTCTTAAAGGTCCTCTTATGCTTCATGAGTCTGCATCTGTCAGCAGCAGGATGGAAAGACTGCCCTGTTATGCAGATATTTTGATGGATGATTTAAAGGATGCAAAAGAGGGCGATGTTCTTTTTGTTTTTTCCAATTCAGGAAGAAACACTGTTTCCATAGATATTGCATTAATGGCAAGAAAAAAGGGCATGAAAGTAATCTGCATAACCAATCTAAAGCATGCAAGAAGCGTTTCCTCAAGACATGAAAGCGGTCTTATGCTGCATGAGGTTTGCGACATAGTTATAGATAATTGTGGAGTGGTGGGAGATGCCTGCATGGATGTAGGCGGCATAATGACAGGTCCTACATCGACAATAGCCGGCTGTTGCATATTGAATGCCATTGTCTGTGAAGCTGTGGATATGATGATGGAAAAGGGTTTGAAACCTGAGGTATGGTGCAGCAGCAATGTGGATGGCGGAGACGAGATTAATGATGTATATATTAACAAGTACAGGAAGGATATAAAGATTTTGTAAGGAGTGATATTAATGGGTGTGCTTGCAATAAATGGGGGAGAGCCTTTGTGCAAGGCGAGCTTTTTTAGATGGCCTTATGCAACCGAAAGCGATGCTAATGTTTTGGAAGAGGTTAAAAAGAGCGGCTACTATGGAAGTTTTGGCATTCAGTCAAGGACTTTTTCAGAAAGATTTGCTGCATTGAATGGCGCAAAGTACTGCATACCAGTATCAAACGGCACACAGAGTTTGGAGCTTATAATGCGGGGGCTTGGTATTGGGGTTGGCGATGAAGTTATCATTCAGGGGTATACATTCATAGCGACATTGTCTTCTATAATTTATGTTGGGGCAACTCCTGTGTTTTGTGATATTGATTTGGATACATACAGCATGTCAGTAGAATCTGTAAGAAAGAAGATAACTCCAAGGACAAAAGCCATAATACCTGTTTATGTAAGTGGAAGGCCTGCTGATTTGGATGCTTTGGTTGAACTGGCAGAGGAAAAGGGAATATATTTAATCGGGGATGCGGCTCAGGCGGTTGGAGCGGAATGGAGAGGAAGAGGTATTGGTTCATATGGAATTGCAGCTTCCTTCAGTTTTCAGAATACAAAGAACTTAACTTGTGGGGAAGGCGGTGCCATCACCACCAACTCGGATGAGTTGTACTACAATATTATGAATATGCTCAACATGGGTAAAGATAAGGATGGAAAGTATTCGTTTTTAGGTGTTGACTACAATATTTCAGAATGGCAGGCAGGCATTTTGAATACGCAGCTTGACAAGTTCCCTGAGCAATTGGAAAAGAGGAATGAAAATGCAAGGATCTTAGATGAATACTTGTCCGAATTTGACTTTGTGTCTCCTTTGAAGGAAGATCCCAGAATTACAAAGAATGCGTACCATTTCTATACATTCAGAGTGCATGAGGAAAAACTAAAGGGTGTTACACGAGATCAGTTTCTTAATGCTTTAAATCACGAAGGCGTGCCTGTTGTTATGGGATATACTCCTTTGTATCATACAAATGTGGTAAAAAGTGAATACACAAAGAAACAGATTCAAGGCAAGATTAAGGTGGATTTGAAGGATTATCCCAATACGGAATATGCATACAAGCATGAAAGTGCCTGGATATATTCATCGGATCATATTTTGCTGTCTGAGCCTTCTGACATAAAACTTATTGCAGATAGTTTCAAGAAGGTATATGACAATATTGAAGAGCTTTTGTAAGGGGGAGAGTTTTGTGCGTGAGGTTTTATTCAGTGGAAGATGGGGAACTATTTCTCCAAAGTCGGTGGAGGCTCAAGCTGCAATAGCAGAATTTATGGAGAGAAAACATGGTCTTTGTTTACATAGTGCAAATGCCGCTTTGGAGGCACTTTTGCGCTCTTTGGATATTGGCTATGGGGATGAAGTTGTTGTCGCTTCGTATGGCAATGCAATGGATTCCATGGCAGTTTCCTGTATTGGAGCAAAGCCTGTTTTTTGCGATATTGATTATGATAGATGTACAATTTCAGTGGAGAGTGTAAAGGAAAGTATAACTGAGAAAACAAAAGCGGTCATTGTGAACTCTTATGCTGGTGATTGTGGTGATTTGGATGAGTTGTCAAGGATTTGCAAGGATAACAATATGTATCTGATTGAAAATGTGGGCGATGAGATTGTAATAAACAAGCAGCCCACAGCTACAGTGATGGATATTGGGGCAAAAAGCAGCTTGAATACAGGTGTTGCTGGTGCTCTTGTTACTGCTATTGATGATGTATACAATGCGTTTTATGCGTATCACAATTGTGGTAGAAGTCCTTTTGCCACTGACAACCTGAAGGTCCAGGATTTTGTTGGCGGCAACATGAGGATTGCAGAGTGGCAGTCGTCGCTTGTTGCGTTCAATATTGAAAAGTATGAATACAAGACTGAAGAAACAGAAAGACTTGCGAAAGAATTGGAGAATGAGTCTTTTAAGGTTATGAGGGTGTTTCATGACAGGGCGTTGTTTGTATACAATGGATCAAATATTGACGATTATGTTACACTTCTAAACAAGAAAGGTATAAAAGCGGATAAAAGATTTACTGCAATGCATAAAGAACCTTTCTTTAAGTCCGATTACTTTAAGAAATTAACTGGCTCAAATGGAATTAATGATGTCGATTTACCGGGTGTAGAAAAGGCATTAAGTTCATTCCTTTGGGTATATTTTGACTAAGGAGGCGCTACATGCGTATAAAATGCGGGTTCAGTCAGGCCAAAATTACTCCTCAACCTGAAAAGGTCTTTATGGATGGTTATGGTTTTCGAATGGAGCATGCAAAGGGAATCAGGGATGAGTTGTATGTAAAAGCTCTGGCGATTGAAGACAGAAATGGGACTAGGTTCTGCATGCTGAGTTTTGATTTATGTGGATTCAATGAAGAGGTATCGGAAATTCTGAGGTTTCACATATCCCAAAAAACAGGATTGGATGGATCCTCAATAGCTTTGACTGCAACCCATACTCATGCCGGGCCTGCCTGTGGTGTTTTGTATTCTGTACCGTTAAACAATGACTATTTGAACAAAGTGGGAGAGGTGGCAGGTGATTGCGCCAATGAGGCTTTTTCGAAGTTGGAAGTATGCAAGTTTACAAGCCGTTTTGGAAAAGACCTTGATATGATACATAACAGAAGAAATCTTGATGCTATTGACAGAAGTGTGAGAGTAGGATGTTTTTTCAATAAAGAAAACGTACTTTCCGGCCTGATTGCCCGAGCGTCCTGTCATCCTGTTCTTATGTCGGATATGTATATCTCGGCGGACTATCCTTCAGTACTTACCAAAAAGGGTCTTGAAATGGGCTCGTGTTTTATGTTTCTGCAAGGAAGTTGTGGTGACATAAATCCAATGGTAGAAGGAGTTAGCCAGGAAGAGAAACTGGAGAAGCTTGGCGGGGAACTTGCGAAATGTGTTCTTGATGCCATCAAGATAGAGAAGGTGGAGGGCCATAATGTGGATGTCGATATTGATTTTAAGTTAAATAAAATCAAGGTTCCAATGAAAGCGTTTTCTCCCGCAGATGAAGTTGAAAGAGAGATTGACAAGTATTTAAAGGCATATTATGACGCACAGGATGAGATGAACAAAAGATATATTTTGCAGTATCTCAACTGGTACAGAGAAATTTCGAAGAAGATATATAGAGGAGAGAATGGGGATATACAGGTGCCGCTTCAGTATCTTAAGGTGGGCAACAAAGAGGAGAAGGTGATTTTTATTTTTCTTCCTTTTGAGGTGCTGACCAGGACCGCCTTAAAGATTGAAGACAGACTTGTTGCCATGGGGTATGAGAAGGAAAACATATACATTGTGGGATATTCAAATACCGTTTATGGCTACCTTATACCCGAGGAGGAGATAGGGTGCGAAAAGTATGAGAACAAGGATGCTCCTGTCTGGTACAATACAGCCCTCTTTGACAAAGACAGCGAAAAGATTGTGATTGAGGAAATATTTAGGATGGTATAAAAAAAGCCATCTCAAACGAGAGGGTTTTAAATTTATTCGATTGAAATACCTGCGTACATTCCTTCTCTTACTGCGGTTCCAACTTTGCCAATTTTGTTACAGTCACCGATGATTCTTGTCTTTGTATAATACTTGTTGTATATTTCCCATGCAAGCTTGTCATTCTTTGCCATACCAAAAGCTGCAACAATTGTATCGCCTTCAATAAAGACTTCATTTCCATCTTTTGTGACCGCTCTTACACCATTTTCTGCAATCTCGACAACCTTATGACCGGTTAAGATCAAGACATCATATTTCTGCAACATTGGAATGAGGGCTGCCTTGTTTATAAAATGGTCGTCTTTAGCAACTTCGTCCAGCATTTCAACAATTGTAACCTTCTTGCCTTCCATGGCTGTTTCAAGGGCAGAGTCGCATGCTGACAAACCGCCACCACAGTAAATTATTCTTTCTCCTTTTAGTCTCTCAGGTTGAGTGTGGCATGTGATTATGTCAATGGCATTTTCAATTCCCTTGATATTTGGCATTAATGGAGTTGCGCCGGTAGATACAATTATTTCATCCGCATCTTCAAGTTCTGGCGACGACGCTGTAATTTCATGATTCAAATAAACATCCACACCAAATATTTCAAGCTGCCTTATTTGCCATCTTGCAAATTCTCTAAGCTGGCTCTTGAAGTCGGGAGTTGCAGCGCTCTTCAGCTGGCCGCCCAAAGCACTGTCTTTTTCGTAAAGGGAAACCTTGTGCCCCTTTATAGCAGCTACTCTTGCAGCTTCCATTCCAGCAGGACCTCCGCCAACCACTACAACTTTCTTTGGACTTTCAGTCTTTTCGATTATAAATCTCTTTTCAAAGCCGGCTACAGGATTGACTGAGCAGCTTATCTTTGTAAGACGCCTTATAATTCTTCCTATGCAGTCTTCGTTGCAGCGTATGCATGGACGTACTTCATCACGTCTGTTTGTCATAAGTTTCTTTGCTATGTGGGGTTCCGCTATCAATGGACGACCAAACATTACAAAGTCACAATTTCCGGATTCAATCAGCTTTACTGCAGTTTCGGGCGTGTGATTGCCGGCATTCATTATGGGTACGGTTACCGTCTTCCTTACATCTTCGCAAATTTCAGACATGCATGCATCTCCCAGATAAGCAGGTGGGAAAATATATTCAATATTTTCATAGCTGCCTGTATCTATGTCGAAAGCATCTACGCCTGCTTCTTCCAATATTTTCAGCATTGGCAGGGTTTCTTCAAGAGTTCTTCCGCCAGGGAAGTGATGCTTGCACGCAATTCTGAACAGAATAGGCATATCAGGTCCTACGGCGCTTCTTATGGATTGCACAATTTCAACGGCAAACCTCATTCTCTTTTCAGGAGTACCGCCATATTCATCTTCCCTCTTGTTCCATACAGCAGACATAAACTGGTCAACCAGATATCCTGCATGGGCATGTACCTCGATTGCGTCAAAGCCTGCATCTTTTAATACTTTTGCAGAGAAGGCGAACTGCTCCATAATCTTCTTAATTTCATCCACAGTCAAAGCCCTGCAGGGCATGTCAGGGTTGAAGAACGATGGAATTGGTGAAGCTGATACTGGTGGTCCGCTCAGCATGTTTGCAAACGCATTCTTTCCTGTGCCGCAGCTTAACTGAGCAACAATTTTTGTGCCGTATTTTTGTACAGCCTCGCACAGATTTGTCAGTTGGGGAATTACATGGGTGTTGTCAAGGTAGCCTTCCAGCGAACCTTGGGCAAGTTCCTCAGTAAGGAACTGACATCCAATGATAATCATGCCTGTCCCACCGCGGGCTCTTTCTTCGAAATAGTCGATTTCGTCATCTGCAATGGTGCCATCAGGTCTTGCAGCATTGAGTCCCATGGGAGCCATGACAATTCTGTTCTTTACGTCCATGTTTCTGATTTTGAATGGTGTGAATAGTACATCGTAATTCATTTTGGTCCCTCCTGTTATATTTTTTCTTATTTAATTTATCCAAATCTGCGTTTGCAATTCACTAATTGTATTTTATCATATAAAAAAAAGTCTGGAGCAATATTCCAGACAAAAAAATTTATGAGAGCAGCGCTCTGTCGTTTGCAAACTCTTCGCCAGACACTTTGCCAAACCTTTCAAGGAGGCTTTCGACTGTCAGATTTCTTTTTTCTTCACCCGTAATATCAAGTATTATTTTTCCGTTTGACATCATAATCAGGCGGTTTCCGTGATTTATCGCATCTCTCATATTATGTGTAACCATCAATGTGGTTAGTTTTCCTTCTTCCACTATTTTATCCGTAAGCTTTAAAACTTTTTCAGCAGTTTTTGGGTCAAGAGCTGCCGTATGCTCGTCAAGAAGCAAAAGCTTTGGTTTTATCAAAGTCGCCATTAATAGGGTGAGTGCCTGTCTTTGTCCTCCGGAAAGAAGACCCACCTTGTCACTCAGGCGGTTCTCAAGCCCTAAGTCCAATGTGCTTAATAGCTCTTTGTAGACGTCCCTTTCCTTGTTGCTAATACCCCATTTCAATGTGCGGTTTTTTCCACGCCTATAGCTTAGTGCAAGGTTTTCTTCAATTCCCATGTTTGCTGCAGTTCCCATCATGGGGTCTTGGAAAACCCTTCCTAAGTATGCCGCTCTTTTATGTTCGGGTATTCTGGTTACATCTTTTCCATCAATCAGTATCTGTCCTTCATCCACCATGTGCACTCCTGCAATGCAGTTTAAAAGGGTGGACTTTCCAGCACCATTTCCGCCAATCAGTGTTACAAAGTCTCCTTCAGAAAGGGTCAGACTTACATCGTCCAAAGCAACCTTTTCATTAATCGTGCCTGCATTGAATATCTTTTTAAGATTTTTAACCTCAAGCATTGTTTCGCCTCCTGAAGGAATTTTTTATAGTGTTCAGGTATTCGCCAAACATTGGCAGAGCCAGTGCAATTGCAACTGTAAGGGCTGTAAACAGTTTAAGGTCGTTTGCAGGCATTCCCATCATGAGCACCAGCGCAATTATTATCCTGTATGTAATTGCACCTAGTACAAGAGCAATCAATCGTGAGAAGAAGTTTCTCTTTCCAAACAGAACTTCTCCAATGATGACTGAGGCAAGGCCAATAACTATGGAGCCCTGTCCCATTTGGATATCTGCAAAGTTCTGGCTTTGGGCATACAATGATCCGCTAATGGCCACAAGCCCATTGCTGAACACAAGCCCGACTATTACCATGGTATTTGTATTTATTCCCTGGGCGCGGACCATGTTGGGGTTGTTTCCTGTTGCGCGGATGGCGCATCCTATCTCGGTCCCAAAGAACCAGTAAAGGAAACATACGATAATCATAACTGTTATAAGGCCTACTGCGATTACTGGATAAATCACAGTGCTGAGATTGTACTTTTCAAATATGTTTTGAAATGGGGTGTATACTGTCTTCCTGTTCAAAAGCGAAATATTGGCTCTTCCCATTATGCGAAGGTTGATTGAATACAAAGCAATCATGGTGAGAATACCTGACAAAAGTGCAGGTATTCTCAACTTTGTATGCAATAATCCTGTTGCAAGTCCAGCTGCAAGTCCGCCCAATAATGCGAGGAGGGTTGCAAGATAGGGGTTTGTGCCATTACTTATGCTGTTTGCAGCAATTGCAGCACCCATGGCAAGGGTTCCTTCCACGGTCAAATCTGCAATGCCCAGTATTCTGTATGTTATGTATACACCAATGGTCATTATCGCCCAAATGAGTCCAAGGGAGACAGCGCCTAGAATAATATTCAACATTTATTTTCACTCTTTCAAAGCATCAATGCTTGTTATTTGTTCTCTCCATATACTACATATTGTTTAAGGTCTTCAGGTATTTCCAAACCAATTTCGTCTGCCACATCTCCGTTTATATAGAAGTCAAACTTGGTTGAAGCTTCAACGGACATATCTTTTGGTTTTGCATCGCCTTTCAGGATTTTAACAGCCATAAGGCCTGTTTGATAACCAAGATCCCTGTAATTGATACCAAGGGTTGCAAGACCGCCCTGCTTAACCATGCCGGATTCACCGCAAATGACAGGGGTTTTTGATTCCTTTGTTACACCATAAACAACAGGCATGGCTGAAGCAAAGGTGTTGTCAGTGGGGATGTATATGGCATCGCACATATCAACTATTTGCTGAGTTGCCTGCTGAACATCGTTGGTGTTTGTAACAGTAACCTCCACATATGTAAGACCAAGATTTTCAATTACTTCCTTTGCAATTTTTGCCTGGGTAATTGAGTTGTCTTCGCTGGATGTGTAAAGAACACCCACCGTCTTTGTGTCTGGAACCAGTTTAACCAAAAGGTCCATCTGCTCCTTGATTGGGTTCATGTCAGTGGTTCCAGTTACATTACCGCCGGGTTTTTCATTTGACTCTACAAGCCTTGCAGACTCAAAGTCAGTAACAGCGGTAGCAAGAATGGGGATTTCTTTTGTTTTTCCAGCAATTGTTTGTGCAGCAGGCGTTGCAATTGCCAGTACCAAGTCTACATTTTTGTTGACAAACTGATCACTGATGGAACCCAGATTACTTTGATCGCCCTGTGCGTTCTGATAATCAATGACAAGGTTATCTCCTACAATATAGCCGTTGTCTTTGAGAGCCTCGATGAATCCCTCGCGGGCTGAATCCAATGCGATATGGTCCATGTACTGGATGATGCCTATGACGATTTTACCGTCATTTCCACCTGTACAACCAGCGATTAAAGATACAAAGATACACATAATCAATACGATTGATAATTTTCTTTTCATTCTACCTTACCTCCATGCTACAAAATATATGATTTGATTATGAAATAAAAAAGCCCCTGAGCCATACAGGGATGTACCTACCATAATGCCAATTCTTGTACCCTGCTTTTTTCAAGGCCTTTTTAATTTTTTACTATACAATGTCAATATGTAAAATTAACATATTTCCAAGTTCATTAGTAGGATATATAGTGTATAATCAAGTATATTCAATAGGATTGTGTAATATGATGATAGGGAAATCAACAATGAAAGGAATGATAGGAGTGAAGATATGCATACTATCAGGCACGCCAAAATCAAAAGGACTTAGTCATTCGGTTATTAAAGCGGCAAAACAGGGGGTTGTTGAAGCAGGCGGGCAGGTGGATGAGGTAAGACTGTGCGACACTGAAATAGAAAGGTGCAAGGTTTGTGGAAATGGCTGGGGTGCATGTGTGACAGGCGAGTGTGAATACGGAGACGATGGATTTAATGAGATAAAGGAAAGGGTAAAGGATAGTGATGCAATCATTATTGCAACACCGGTGTACTGGGGAGAGACATCCGAAGCCTTGAAGTCCTTTCTTGATAGACTACGCAGATATGACTACCACCACAAGGAAGTGCTTGTAGGAAAGCAGGTACTTCTTATTGCAGTGGCTGGGGGATCAGGCAATGGCATATTGACCTGTCTTGAGCAGATGGAACGCTTTTGCAGGCATGCAAATGCATACATATTTGATTACATAGGTGTCAACCGGTGGAACAATGACTACAAAAAGCAGGCGGTAAAAGAAGCATCCTTTGCTCTGGCAAGCGGCAGGAAGAACGGTGATACGGTGAAATATTAATAAAAGCTGCCAAAATATAACCAGTAGATATCGTAACCGCAGATATAGGCGGGCTGATATTTGTCGCTTCTGCCATGTGATATCCTGTCAAGCCACAAGTGTTTTCTCAACCCGAAATCAAGAAGTTTACTTTTTTCACCGTCAAAGAGGTACAGGTTGTAATTTTGAACATCAAAGGTGGTGTAATTGTCCTTGTAATAGTAAATCATATTCTTGCATATGTGGTAAAAGTCAATAATGTCTTTCGCTATAAGGGTGGTTTTATTCTGTTTAATATCGTAGAAGTATAGGTCTCTTTCGACACTCCCGTTTATCCTCTTTGCTTTTACGTAATAAATGTTGCCTTCATTATCGGTACATACTTCATGAAACCTTCCTGTATCAATTTTCTTATCGTCGATGTAAAGTTCAACGAGTCTTTCATTCCATACTCCGTAGATCAGTTGGTCATTGGGAAGATAACTGTGGAAAATAACATTATCTGTAATTTCATGCAAAGCGTACTTATCCAAGTCATACACGCAAAGGTTGTATAACAGATCGTCTTCAGTCGTTTTAGTACTAACGAATGCAAATCTTGTCAACGAAGAATTGAAAACAAAATCATTAACAAGACTGTGCATATTAAGTATTAGAAATTTATCCCTTAACACAAGCAAATTAAGACTGAATCCTACGGTAACCACCAGAACGGGTTTCTCTTTGCAGATTTTCTTTATAAACAAAATTTTGCTCGCATCTAATACGGATCTGGACCCTTTATTGTCATGAAAGCATAATTCGTCCTCCAAGTTTATGTAATAGAATTCGTTATCGTTTATGTATATTACCTCTTTGACACCGTCCTTGATACTTTCTTTTTCCAAATCTTTTGTAAATCTATATAATGTGTTGTCTTTTATATATAGCATTGTGTTGAAATCAGGAGACATCTCAACAAAATCAATATTGCAGTCAATAAAATCGCTCTTTTCTTTTTCATGATTATACAAAAAGTATGAATCAGAATTTTCATATACCAGGTAGTTGCCGTCTTTGCTGATTTGCAACGAAAAGGCAATGTCGGATATTCTTTCCGTCTTGTTGAAATCAAAATAATATAGCGTGTTGGAGATGTCGATAAAGTAGACAATGTCGCCCTTTTCGCTTACTTGAAACTCTATCACATTGTCAGCGATAAATCCCAAGGAAGTGTCATCGGATTTTAGGTCATGGTACATTAGAGTTCTTTTATCTTTGCTGCTAAACAATGTAAAAAATATTATTCTTCCATCTTCGGATATCAATATTTTTGATAAAATGAGATCCATTCCAAAAGAACCAATCTTGTAACCCTTTTTCTGCATCAAGTACAAATCAGAGTCTTTCTTAACATAAAGAAAGGGGTATCTGTCAGTACATTCCTTGCACAAATACGTATCATTATCCAAAGGGCGCTGGCACTTTTTGCATAACATATTCTATCCTCCAAGACAATGCTGGTTAAATGGTATCAGTATTTATATGTTATTTAATTAAACTAAAAAATGTTACAATTGTAAAAAAACATCTTGAAATTTATTTTATTTTATATAAACTATAAATACAGAATTAAGTATCGGATGGAGGTACCCGTAT
>DUPL01000055.1 GCA_012838385.1 Clostridiaceae bacterium | reverse complement strand
GTGAGGGTTCATCATTTGTCCTGGGTGTCCATGGCCGGAGAGTCAAAGAGAGACTATCCAGCAACAATAAACTATCAATCACCATGGTACAAGGAGTATTCCTATGTAGAGGATCACTTTGCAAGACTGAATACCGCATTAACCCGTGGCAAGCCGGTTGTAAAGGTTGGAGTTGTACACCCTGTTGAGAGTTACTGGCTGCATCTGGGTCCGGAAGATACAACATCAGAAAAGAGATGGGCTCTGGAGCACAACTTTCAGAATATAACCAAATGGCTTTTGCTTGGACAGGTAGACTTTGATTTTATAGCAGAATCTATTTTGCCTGACCTTTGCAAGGAAGCTGGCAGTCCCCTCAAAGTGGGAGAAATGGAATATGATACAATCATAGTTCCTGGAATGGAAACCATGCGCAGAACCACTTATGAAAGACTCAAGGCATTCAAGGAAAAGGGCGGCAAGATTGTTTTTGTTGGAGAGTGTCCAAAATACATGGATGCGACTGAAACCAATGAAATTGAAGCTCTTTACAATGACAGCATAAAGGTTCCTTTCGAAAGGGAGAAGATACTTGAAGTCCTTGGTGAAGATAAGATTATAAACATCTACAAGGATAATGAAATAAGTGACAAGTACCTCTACAACTTGCGTGATGATGAAAACTGCATGTGGCTGTTTATAGCAAGAGGTGTTCATGTAAATGACAAGGAAGATACTCAGGCTGAAAATCTCAAGATTGTAATCAAGGGTGAGTATTATCCGAAAGTATATGACACGATTAATGGAGAGGTAAAGGATGCAGAATTCTCCTATGAAAACGGGAATACAGTTGTGTATGCAAAACTGCACTCCTACGACAGCTTGCTCTTAAGACTTGGTAAACTTGAGAGTGTTGAAATCAAGGATTATGTATCATACACCCTTGAGGAGCCTAATGTGTATCTTCTAGATATTGCCGAGTATGCTCTTGATGATGAAGAGTACAACGAAGCTGAAGAGATATTGAGAGCTGACAACAAACTGAGGGAAAGACTCGGCTGGCAGCTTAGAAGAAGCGCATTTCCTCAGCCCTGGACGGTTGAAGAAGAGGAGATTGTCCACAAAGCAAGACTCAGGTTTACAATACACAGTGAGATAACTGTAAAGGAACCTCTGCTTGCCATAGAGGATGCTGAAAGGATTGAAATTGTTTTCAATGGTGAAAAGGTTGCGAGCAAGGTTGTTGGCTGGTTTACAGACGAAGCCATAAAGACTGTAAGGTTGCCTGAGATAAAAAAGGGTACGAACATCCTTGAAGTTTCAATTCCATTTGGAAAGCGCACAAATGTTGAATGGTGCTATATTTTAGGAGACTTTGGCGTTGTTGTTGAAGGAACAAAGAAGACAATAACTGAAAGAAGCGACAAAGTGCGTTACGGAACAATAACTGACCAGGGAATGCCTTTCTATGGTGCAAATATTGTTTATCATAATGAAATTGAGCTTGAGGAAGACAGCGCATTAAGAGTAAGGATTCCAAAATACAGAGGATCTCTTGTCAAGGTATTGCTCGACTCCAAGGAAGCTGGAAAGATTGTATACGCTCCATATGAATTGGTAATACCAAATGTGAAGAAAGGAAAGCATGTTCTTGGACTTGTACTGTACGGAAACCGCCACAACTCTTTTGGAACACTGCATAACTGCAATGAAAAGACATGGTGGTTTGGTCCTGATGCATGGAGGACAACAGGCGACAGCTGGAGTTATGAGTACAGCCTGAAAGACATGGGAGTCCTTGAAAAACCAATAGTTGAAATATTGAAGTAAAGCAAAAAGGTCGGAAGGTTATAACTTTCGACCTTATTTCTTACTATTCTTGTATTCCACCGGCGTTATATTTGTATACTGCTTAAATACTGTACTGAAATATTGGGAAGATGAGAAGTTAAGCATGAAAGCAATGTCGGTTACTGTAAGGTCTGAATTGTCCAAGAGTTCTCTTGCCCTTTCCACCTTTTTTCTCATGATGTATTCCCTTGGTGGAAAACCCGTATACTCCTTGAATTTCTTTTGAAACCTTGACTTGCTTACACCTGCCATGTCGGCAAGATACTGCATGTCTATGTGAGACTCAAAATTCTCATCAATATATTCCAATACAGGCGTGAGGAAAGGATCTTTGGTTTCCTTTTTAACGTTGGAGCTATCAAGCATCATAATCAACAAATCAGTAAGAGCATTCCTTACAATAGTCATTTTGAAAGGGCTGTCTGATTCAAATGTTTCCAGTATAGTATTAAAGTAGTGATGAGCTTCAAAACCAAGCTGAATAATTCTGTTTTCCTTGAAGGTTTCAATACATGCATCAAGAAGACTTTTTCTTTCATCTTTTGTTGGAGAAAGAAAGTATTCGGGGAAGTTTTTTAGTTCAACTATCATGTAGAAAAACTCTGACTTGTCGAAAGGTTCTCCACCGGTACTGTGTTCTTCATCAGGAAGAGTAATGAAGGTTTCTCCTGCATAAACCGTGTGCTTTATGCCTTCGACCTCGTAAATTTGTTTGCCCTTGGTCATGTAAGTAATCTCAAAGGCGTCCTTGTGAATCTCAGTTCCAAGAGGGATGCATTTTCTAAGATACACAACCCTCCCTATTTTCAAAGGGAAGTTCTTGTCGATATATCTGTATTCCGCAACCTCTCTTCTTCCGTATTCATCTTGTCCTCTGTAAAGTTTGTGCACGTCTCTTCCTCCTTGATTCAAATTCTAACACAATTTGAATTTTATAACAATAGAATCAATCTGCATTTATCACAAGAAACGGTAGCTAATAACCTCCGTTGCATTCCTTTTGTTAAATTATTTTTATTATGCCATCCATATATATTTGAAATTTTGTTACGACATTTTTTTAAACGATTTTCTCAAATATATGATATATTATAGGTAATAAAGGAGGATAAAAATATTTGGCGAGGTGTACATAATGAAGAACATAACCAGAATGATTTTATTTACCCTAGCACTCATACTGTGTCTTGCCTCTTTTGGAGGCATACACGCAGAAGAAAGCTTAATAAAAATGTACAGTGATGAAGAAGCTCCAGATGGAAGCAGATTCAAAAACACTGGTGAAGGAATAGTGGCTGTACGTCTTAATGTAAAAGGAGGAAAGTTCGTCGGACTGGTAGTACCCAGCTGGTATGCAGCCCCCATGTCCACCGCCCTCATACTGTATAAATGGGATACGGACTATCGGACAACAATCTCAGGATCACCAATCTTCTCAGACATGATAGAAGATTCTGTGTCCCAGGGATGGGTGAATCCCGGTGAAGCAGACTTCACGGTTGATTTTGACAGGGCTTTTGCTGAAGGTGAGTACCTGTTGGTATACTATAGGTTGTCAGGAAATCCCTTGCATATACCAACCCATGCTGCACATTCTGACAGTGTTGCGTACTTTGAGCAGGAAGTTTATGAAAATGTATCGTATAGAATTAACTGCATAGTAGACCCTGCGGCAGAACTTAACGAAGAACCTAATACCAATATTGATTCACAGGAAGTAATTATAGCGGCATATGGAAACGGTGCTTCTGCAGATGGCCTCAGCTACATTCAGGTTGGAAACTATGCAAGTGTGGCTCATAAATTTTCAGTAAAGAACGGGAAGTTTACAGGAATCGTTTTCAATGATTTGTTCCTTGAGACAGGGTATGGTGAGATTGAACTGAAGGTGTATAAATGGAAAGACGACTATGACACCACTACAAGCCAGACTCCAATTTACCACAATGTCATTGAAGCCGAGTCCGGCGGTCCTGGACAATACGAGCACTTCTATGTGCGTTTTGACAGGGCTTATGCTCTTGGAGACTATCTGGTTGAAATTTCTTGTTATGATGGTCTTAACCTCTGGGCGCATGCAACAAAAGAAGGAGTTACATCATATCTGGATGGAGACGTGTATGAAGAAGGCACCTTAAAACTCGACATAATTGAAAATCTTTTTGCCGAGCTTGATGAAAGACCTGTATATACCCCGGAGCCGACAGAAACACCAGAACCTACTCCGACTTTGGAAACCACTCCTACTCAGACTGCCGCCGAGACGGAAAAGCCAACCGAAACAGGCGAAAAAGATGACAAAGGTAATACTGGTATAATTATTGGTGTTGTTGTAGTGGCAATAATTGCAGTAGCTGCAATTGTGTTCATAATTATCAGAAGCAAGAAAGGAAGAGAATAAAATGCTAAAGAAGACTTTATACATCATTTTGTCGTTTATGCTGCTAGGTGTATTAGGTGCCTGTCAGGGATTCAACAGGGAGAGCAAATTTGTTGAGTCTTTCAACTTGGTGCCAAATCCCAAGGAGATAAACGGCGAGAAGAACGACAAGGGTGAATATAAAGCGTACAAGTACAATGCAACCATAAAGACTGAGGAAAACGAGTTTAAAAATGCCATGAACTCCTTTAGCGAGTATGGCAAAAAGCTTTTTGACGTTGAGTTCAAGGAAAATAATAAAGCGGATATCGTATTGAATAAAGACAATGGGCTTGATGGCGAAGCATACAGAATTGTTGCGGACAAAAAAAGCATAAAAGTTTACGCATCAACTGAAAAGGGCATTAACAATGGCCTTGCAACTCTTCTTCAAATTATGGAGAAGGCGGAAGACGGAATATATATCCCGGCAGTGGAGATAAACGATGCCCCTGATTCCACCTACAGAGGCATGATGGTGGATCTGGCAAGAGATTGGCATGAGTTTGAGTATCTCTTAAACTATGTTGACATGTGCTATTTCTACAAAATATCTGTACTGCATCTCCACTTTACGGACGACCAGAGCTATACTCTGCCAAGTGATGCATATCCTGATCTTCCAACAGAGAACAGGCATTACACAAAGGAACAGCTGAATACTTTGGTTGAATATGCCCATGAAAGAGGCATTGAACTTATGCCTGAGATAGACATACCAGGGCACTGTACTCAATTCCAGCAGAAATACTCGAAGATATTCGGATTTGGCGGTATCATCCACCAGCATGAGGATGCTTTTGAGGCTCTTGAGACAATATTTGACGAGCTGTGTGAAATCTTTAAATACTCCAAATACATTCACATAGGTGGAGATGAAGCCGCTATAGCAAACTGGACCCAGTGCAAGAGGTGCAGGGACTATGCAAAGACACAAGGAATTGACTCGGACATGTCCGATAAGAGACTTTTGTCAGAACAGATGCTTGCACATTTCGTCTCCCGTATTGGAAATGTGGTGTTCAAGAATGAAAAAACTCCGATAGTTTGGGAAGGCTTTGCTAAAGAGGTTAACGACATGGTATCAAAGGATATCATCGTCATGAGCTGGGAGAACTACTATCAGATAACACCAGACCTACTTGAGGGTGGATTTACAATAATCAACTGCTCATGGAATCCCATGTATGTTGTAACTCCTGTGGCGAAATGGCCGGTGGAGGAAGTCTTCGAGTGGGATATTTTCTCATGGAAGCCTGTGCATCCCCAGTCCCCATATATTAAAACAGGTGGAATCAAGATTGAGCCTCATGACAAGGTTATTGGAGGACAATTGCTGGCATGGGGAGACCACATTGAAAAGCAATTTGAGAATGTTGAAGACGGTGTTAAAGAGGAGATGAGGTTGCTTCTTGAAAGACTTCCTGCTCTTAGCGAGAATACCTGGAACAAGGAAAAGACCCGTACCTTTGAAGAATTTATTGTGGATGCGGAATCTTTAAATGAGAGACTTACACCGATACTAAAAATTGGTGAGTAAATAAAATGCCAGAGGCTAAAACCTCTGGCATTTTTCAATACTCTTATCTGTTTTCTCTAGGCAACCAGCTTGCAAACTCGGAGCTTTCATCCCATGTAATGCCTGCAGACTGGTAATCAATCATATTTATATATCCCTTGTCTGTCTTGATTTTTACCTGCATAAGTGCGTCAATCTCAGGTTCTACCAGAATGCATTCAGGCTCGCTGTCGTATTCACGCACCCTCTTTTGCTGCTTTCTCGGTTCAAAATCAAGATGCCAGAAAGAAACTTTTTCATAAATGTCTTCTCCGAGCCTTCTGTCTCTTGCAAGAAGAATCGGACCTCTCATAACGGCTGCGAAATCGTCGCCTAATCTGTTGCTACCAAGAGGAGCATCAAACACTTTGCATGTCATGTCAATATCTAGGCTTATTAAATCGCCACTCTGCCACAGTCTGTCAACCTTTGCATATCCATTATCAATATTTGTTACATCTTCATCATTTATACGAATTGTAAAAGCTTTTGTCCAGGAAGGTACTCTGAACATTAGTTCCATTTGCTTCTTTTCCTTTGTCTCCACCTTGAGATTCACTCTGCCTGTAACAGGATAATCAGTATCAACAACAAGGCTAAAGTCCTCCAGTGTGACTTTTCCTGGTACATAATAGTTTATGGCAAGTCCGTTTTCAGTCTTCATGTATATGCCAGAAGCAAACAGTGCAAGACCTGTAGGACCGTTTGCTGTGCAGCAGCTTAAGTCGAACCCATCAATATTAAAACTGTAGTTGACCTTTGGATTCCTTGTTCCATTGAATCTGGGGAAGTACTCAAAGAATTTCCCATCCGGCTTTATAGCGCCGATTAGTGCATTGTATGCAGAAATTTCTAGCTGATCCGCAATCTTTGAGTTGCCTGTCAGTCTAAAAAGCTGATGACAAAGCTTCATCCAGTAAACAGTCACACAAGTTTCCATCATAAGATCAATATCTGGATTTGTCTGCTCGTAGGCGGTATGGTTCCACTGCTCGCCAATTCCAGGACCTAAGTTAAAGGGCTTGTTAGCTCCACCAGAGCCTAACAGGGTGATTTCCTGCTCGATAAGTTTGTCATAAAAGATTTGTACATTTTCCTTGTATTTTTCATCGCCGGTTGCCCTGTAGAACTCAAGCATACCTTCAAAGCAGGACATCATTTCATAGGCTTTTGCAATGCTTTCTTCAGGTATGCCATTGCCTCCTATATCCTTTGGTTCCTTTTTGTATATTGCCTCAAAGATATTCTCCCTCTTGCATGCCCCTGAATCTATGATATATTTGGCAAAATCAAGATATCTCTTTTCCCTTGTTATATTATACAACCTCACTACAGGCTCAAGAATGGAGCTGGACTCTATGCCGTAAAACGCCCAGCCTGTTTCAGTAATAGGTGTTTTTGGCGGATTGCCTACTTGCGAGATTGTATAGTCGCAAAGCCTCATTATTGCGTTCAGAACATCTTCTCTGCCTGTAATGTCATAGTAAGAAAGAAGACCAAGCATTGCATACTTTCTCTCCCACATATCAGAGCCGTGAGTTCCGTTGGGCTGGGTTTCATAAGGTACTGTACTAATGCATCCGTCCTCCTTTTGAACAGACAGCATGTCGTTTACCGTTTCCTCCAGGATACTAAACAGTTCCTCATCCTGGGTGAAATTATACAGAAGACAGCCTGCACGAACCGTTTTACCCCAGAATTCTCCTGTGGCAAACTGATTGAGTGTAAGCCTGAAAAAGTCCACCAGTTTCTCATAATTGAGTTTTTTCAATGTGTTTTCCACAATGTTGTTGATTTTGTCCTCAAACAGCCCGTCAATTTTAACACTTCCTGCAGGCAATTCATAGAATACATCTTTAACCATTAATACCCCTCTTCTTTTTATTTGATATTAGTATTACTATCACAATTAAAATGGATAGTACAACCAGTCCTGCTCCTAAAGCTATTGTCAAAGCAGGTGATTTATCGCCTTTGTTATCGCCAATAAATCTGTATGAGTAAGCAAACCTCTGGTTTGGAGCCGTGTCTCCGTTTAAATAGAACTCCAAAGGGTCGCCTTCATGCTGCATATTGTCAAACCATTTAAACTCTATGTCAATGTTTTTAGTATTGTCTATACCAAGAGCATAACGCGGAATTGCAAGTTCCATCTTGTTTTCTGTTACCTTGTATTCAACGTAGTCGTAAACAATTTCCCAGTTCCAACCTCCGGTGCTTCTTTCAAGACGGGTGTAGTCTTCACTTACATTTCTTCTGCTAAGAATGTATTGGAAGCCTTCCCAGGACTTGTCATGAGCACCTTTGCCTTTAACACGAATAAAAAGATTCATCCAGTAAGGCCCGTCAAAGGGAGTAAGAGGCTCCATAGTTTCCACATAGAAATATACGTTATTGTTGTCATGGGTTACTTTGCAGACTTTAAAGTCATTTCTTCCAGACGTGTTTATATAATGGTTTTTGCCAATACCCTTTGCATCCCTGACTGAAATGTCATACATATCGTCCCTGTACTCAAGGTGAATGTCATCCCAGTCGCCAAAGTCACCATCGATTGTTATGGTTTTTGGCTTTGCTTCATGCTTCTGTTTGCCGGTACCCTTGAACCTTCTAATGTTTATTGCCAGTTGGTTGTAGAAATTGTCGTTAAGACCACCTTCCCTGGTAGGTTCTATGTCTCTGCTGAATTCGGTTGTAAAGACATCGCAGAAACCGCCAAAAGGTGGAGTCGGGTTCTTGGATAAAGCAGCCCAGTCAGGAATATCCAAAAACCTTGCTGCGATCCATTCGTTGAATGCTGTGACGAAAATAACGGTGGGATCAAGTTCGATCGCCCTGTCAAAGCTTTCTTGGAAGTTTAGACCCTTTGCGCTTTCGTATTCACTACTTGTTGGATTTTTCAAAAGCTTTTGATTCTTTGAAGTAAAGCTTCTTCCTCTTGCGATAAAGTTGCCGTTTTCATCCTGGGAACTCATGAAATCCAGACTCTCAGACCAGTTCTGTGCAACACCTACGGAAACCACCTCGCAAGGATTGTCCTGCGTATATCCAGGCTCCTGAGGATAAAGGGACAGCCAGGGCCATGTGTTTTCAGCATCTACAGGAGTATAAAAAGGATAGGGTTTCCTTATTGTAAAGAAGCTTTTAAGTTCATCACTCATGTAGTCCGGATGTGCCAGAATCAACGGTTTTCCCTCATATATGAACCAAAGGTCCTTGTACTCTTTCTTCGTATAAAAATCATTGTAGAAGTCTTGAGCTGCCTTTGCGCTTTCAGAAAGACCCCAGGTGCACAAAAACATTACTTGAGGAGTTTTCTTACCCTCGGACCTTATCTTGTTAAAAACATTGAGAAGATTAGTTAAAGCCTTTTTGGTGTATCCCATGCCGCCGCCACCCATGTAGTTTGAATAGTCAATGACTATCGCATCAACGCCGCAGTCTGAAAGCATTTGTGCGTGCTTCCTGATGACATACTCATCGTTGGCCAGATCATAGTAACCAAACAAGGGCTCACCCCAGTAGTGATAGGATATGTTTGGTCCCCAAAGTTTCGTATTGGTATGCCAGTCCTCATTCTCCCTGATTATCCTGGATACATTCCTGGGAGCCTGAGGGTCGCTGCTTACTGTGGGAGCCATGAAATCCCCATGCCATATGTGATAGAAAATTACTACGTATTTATCCTTCCTGACAGGGCCGGTTTCCTTTGCGGTGGGAGTTTCCCTCCCCAGTTCATCAATCAGCACCCATGTATCGGGGTATGTATCCCAAAAGGGTGTATTGCCCATTAGTGTGGCAGCCATAAGAAGGCAAAGAAGTATTGCCAATATTTTTCTTGTCATGTCTGTACCTCCTTTGTACAAAACCTGAAATTGAATCTTCCATTGGGAGCTGTGTCGCCATCGGTGTAAAAGTTGAGAATATCTTCGTACTTAATGTTGTCGCACCATTTAAACATAAAGTCAATATCCTTGTCACAAACGCCAAGAACATTTCTCTTTATAGCCAGCTCCAGCTTGTTGCCTTTTACTCGGTACGGTATTTTATCGTCTACAACTTCCCAGTTGAAACCTCCCAAGGACTTTTCAAGAGTTGTGTGGTTATTCCTGACTCCTGTTCTGTTTACGATAAAATTGTAACCTTCCCAGTGGGGTCTGTCAAAAGATACATGCAAAAGGAGATTCATCCAGTTCTCGTCAGTATATGGTGTAATGTCAGACACTGTTTCACAGAAGAAGAATATGTAATCATTGTCATAGGCAACTTTCATTAGTTTAAAATCGTTTCTTCCTGTTGTGTTTACATAGACATGTCTTCCTATACCTTGAGCATGTCTGTTTGCAATATCATTAACATCGTCGTGATATTCATTTTCTACACCATCCCAATCTTCAAAATTACCGTCGATTTCAATTCTGATTGGAACAATTATATCAGTTTTACTCTCCACCCTCTTATACCTGCGAACATTCTCCACCAGCATCAAATAGAAACTGTCTTTGAGTTCCTCTTCTCTGGTGGGTTCAATGTCACGGCTGAACTCCGTGGTAAAGGCATCGCAAAAGGCCCCAAAAGGTGGAGTTGTGTCCTTTGACATTCGTGCCCAACTGGGTACATTTTTAAATCTTGCAGCAATCCATTCATTAAAGCCAGTTACAAAAATGACGTTTGGATCAAGCTCTATCGCTCTTTCAAAGCATTCGTTGAAATTTGCACCTTTATGGCTTTCGTAAAGACTGCTGGTAGGATCCTTTAGAAGCTTGTGCCCTTTTGAAGACCAGCTTCTTCCTCTGGTTATAAAGTGGCCTTTTTCATCTCTTGCACTGAAAAAGTCAAGACTATCAGACCAGTTTTGGGCAATTCCTACAGAAACAACTTCTTTCGGGTTGTCCTTCGTATACCCGCATTTTTGTGGGTATAGTGAAAGCCAGGGCCAGGCATTTTCCTCGTCAACGGGTGTCAAGAAAGGATAGGGCCTTCTTGTGGTAAAGAAGTCTTTGAGCTCATATGAAATCTTTTGAGGATGTACAAGTATAAGGGGCTTGCCTTCCCACTTGAACCAAAGATCATAGTATTTGTCCTTTGTGTAAAAGTCTTCGTAAAAGTCATTGGCAGCCCTGGCACCTTCTTCTGCGCTCCAGGTGCACATTATGGCTACATCGGGTGTTCTGTTTCCTTCTTCCCTCATTTTTAAATATGTCTCTAGCAGATTTGTGAGCTCATTTTTTGTATAGGCTTTTCCGCGACCTCCCATGTAATTGGAGTAGTCAATTACAATGCCGTCCACGCCGCCATCTGTTAGCATTTGTGCATGCTTTCTAATAACATACTCATCCTTGGCAAGATCATAGTAACCAAACAAGGGCTCTCCCCAATAGTGATAGGAGATATAGGGGCCCAAAATATCTTCGTTATTAAGGGCATCTCTGTTCTCCTTTATTGTTCTGGTTATGTTCCTTGGGGCATGAATGTCGATATTAACAGCACTTTCTGTAAAACATCCATGCCACAAGTGATAAAACATGAGTACTTTTTTGTCTGATTCTTGAAAGGATTGGTATTCATACATTTTCATTATATTGCTTTCCTTTAGCCTGAAATTGGTCCGTAAAGTTTGTTGGGCGTCTTTGTGTAGTAGATTATTGGACCAAAACCTACTCCTTCAAATTCCTCGTTGTCCTTGTATGTTCTTGTATGCAAATTTTCCGCTTCATAGGTTGCCCAAACACCAACCTGTTCTGCTGGATCGGGAGTTGTAAGATAGAGCAGGTACTCACCGTCAACCAAAGGTTCGTCAAGCTCAATTGCAAGAATTGCATTGTCGGGGTAATCCACAAATTCTTCTACAACAACTGGAGGATTGCTATCTTTGTCCAAAGTAAGGTCGTATGAGCCCATCCATCTGTAAAGCTCCATTACAATAGTACCAATATTGTCATGGTAACTTGGACATTCCAACTCAAGTTTATTGAAGGTGGTCGTTGCAAAGAACTGAGTGGCCAATGACTCGTTAATCATGATATGGTCGGGACGTCCCTTTGAAGGTCTGAAAGTGTACCTGACTCCCTTGTCAGGATCCTTAATTCCCTCTGCATACGTTTCCTTGCCTGGTTCAACCGTTGGAACCGGCTCGGGTGATGGTTCTTCAGTAGGTTCCGAAGTGGGCTCTTTATCAGGTGTTTCTGTAGTACCCGGGGCTTCAGTCCTTATAGATAGTGTGGGTGTTGATTTAGCACCATCCTTATCTTCATCAACGGGTGTACAACTTGAAAGGATAAGGATTAGGACCAATGCGTACAAAAACCAAGTTTTTCTCATTTATATAACCCCCTTTGTGATTATACGGTATGTTTAAATAAATCTTATCACACGGACCAATTAATTAAAGGGGTGGAATTCATTAAGTTTTATTAGGCTATTTCAACACAACAAGTGTGGTATAATTAATTGGTCCGAGTAAAAACAGGGGTTAAAACAGGGGGATGCAAGCCATGAAGGTTTTTAAGTTTTGCGAGCTTTCAAGAAAGGGAGAAAAAATATGTATGAACGAATCCATGTTCAACCATGGCATAATGAAACACGCTCATGATTTTATTGAAATTACGTACATAACAAAGGGACATGGACTATATTCCGTAAACGACGTTCAACAGAACATAAAGGCAGGTGATCTGGTCAGTGTCGTACAAGACGATACCCACAAATTTCAGCCACTTTCCAAGGATTTTGCCTGGATAAATGTAATATTCCTGCCCGAAGCAGTGCCAAAGGACTGCCAGGTTGACATTAAAGCAAGTGTTATCAAGGGGAGAGGTGCGGAGTTTAAAAACATTATTCAGGATATGTTGTATGAGTACTACAGCAAAAAGGCAGGCTATGAGAAAATCCTGCAGAATCACTTCCGAAGCCTCCTTTTGAAGATGCTGCGTCCTGTAAATAATTGCTCCGAGCAAAACCAGTACTTTACAAGAGACGAGCTCCTGGAGCTTGTTAACAGCTTCTTTAAGGACACATCCTCCTACTCAAAGGTGTCCCTGAAGCTGCTTGCTGAAAAAGCCCACGTTACACCAAAATACTTTTCAATTCTGTTTAAAAGAAAGGTAGGTCTTACTCTGACCGAATACACAAAAATGATAAGGCTTGAAACCGCTGCACACATGCTCTGCAGCTCCGATTCAGACGTTCTTTCAATTATGAATTATGTAGGCTACAAGGACAGCAAGTATTTTTACAATGAATTCAAGAAAAGATACGGACTTACCCCGGGAGAGTATAGAAAGAAGTTCTCTGTCTAAAAGTGGAATTTACATATTAATGAGTGGATTCTTTCAATTATCGCAGTTGACATGTGCATATACAGTCTATAGACTGGACTTAACAGTATGTTGTCGGGTGGGATTAGATGAATACAACTGCAAGAATTGTTTTAACCGTTATTGTACTTGTTGTTTGTGCTGTTTTAATAGCAATTAGCATAATATACATTCCTAAATTGACTGAAGGTGGAGGTTTTATGAAAAAAGAAACTTGGACCTGGGGTACTGAACTGAATGCTTCTGCAAACAGGACCACCGAGCCAGGAGTTCCAAAAGTGTTTGCCAAAGACGGAGCCTATACCTGGTGGACGAATGCGCTCGCATTGAGATATGTAGGACAGAAAGACAAAACTTATCTTTCGTATGTAAATGAAAATGGCCAGATGAGTGTTACATCCCTTGATCACGAGACAGGACAATATGTGACATTCACTCTGGCCAATTTTGAAAAAGACGACCATAACTCGGCTGCTTTAGGCATATTACCTGATGGCAAAATCTTGGCCGTATATGCAAGACACAGTGCGGATAAGCTTATCCGATGGAGAATATCTGATGTGGAAGACATATCGAATTTCACAGAGGAGAAAAGCATAACAAGTGCCGGCTCCGTTACATATATCCAGCTTCATAGAATTGGACAGACCAAATACAGAATCTTCTACAGGTACAGTATGAACAACTGGGCAACACGGGTTTATGATTACTCCACTGACTCCTGGACGGAAGAAGTGGTCTGGCTTAACGAGCCTAATGGAGGACAATATTATCTTTGGACACAAGCGGACAAAACAAGAGGAAAGATAAATGTATTCATGACATGCCATCCAAACAACGGAAAAGACCAGGCCATACGTTATGGTTACTTTGATCAGGATGGCAATATATACACAACCGGAGGAAAGCATATTGGTGATTTGAACACCAGCAAGGCATCAATGCTTACTCCAAGAGATTTTGATGCAGCTTATGTACCCGAGGAAGTCCAGCTTAAAACAAGATTGTTTGACACATCCTTTATGGGGGATAAGGTTGCATGTCTGTTTGGTGTGTTCACAGGACCTGAAAACTGCTCCTATAAATACTGCTATTACGAAGCATCGACTGGTGAATGGGTATTGGAGACAGTAACCGACTCAGGCTGGGCTGCTGTTCCTGGAAACAGGTACTTTGGCGGTATATCCTTCGACAAGAAAGACATGCAGACATTGTATGTATCCAAAGAAAAGGATGGAGTGTGGTCTATTGAAAAGTGGGTGACCTCAGACTACGGCAAAACTTGGACGCATACGGTGCTGGATACTTCCGATACGGATGTGCTGATAAGGCCTATCATACCTTTCAACGCACATGACGACACCGATGTAATATACATGAAAGGAAAGTATCCTACATATCTTACTTACGATACGGATTTGGTCTCTTATGCTGACTGAATGAACAAGACGGAATGAATAAAGAAAACTGGAGGTGTTGAAATTGAAGAAAAGGCCCTTTATTGTGATTGTGGCTGTATGCATGCTGTTAATGGCGTTATATGCAAGCGCAGAAGAAAACCAAGTTATGCTGGATGTGCGGGAACTGGGCGTTAAATTTATCGGCACTTCTGCCCAACCAGAAGACTATCATGGTCCGGGTGTGGTTAATATGCGCTGCGCCCATAGCAGCTGGGACAAAAACCAAGAGTATCTTTGGCTTGTATCGGATTGGTCGCGTGCTCCCAAGGAACCGGCCTCCTTGTACCTTGGAGAGTATGACATGTCAAAGATCAAAAAGATTGAGTTTGATTATGTAACAAACAGCGCATCATCAATGGAAGCTTTTGTATCATTTACAAAGGATGCGGAAGGCACACAGAAAGTGGCTTCAGCCAAAGTAACCGAGGTAACAGGCAATCTTGCGAATCCAAAGCATAAAGAAATGGAAATTCTTGATGCAGGCTACACAGGACCCATGTATTTGTATATCGACTATGATATTAGAATGTTTGTCGGTAATTTTGTTCTTACGATTGTGGAAACTCAGGAACTTCCAGAGACAGAAGAACCTCAGAATCCTGAGACACTGGACGGTTTTACCGCATTGGTGCCTGCTGCAGTAATACTCATGCTGCTTGTTTTGGTCAAGAAAAGAGAAGGGTATGCGTTATGAAGAAACTGATAGTAACTACATTGCTATTCATATTTGTATCATCCCTGATTTGCAGCCATGCGGTAGTACACACAATATATTTTGACTGGGAAGAGCTTGGAGCAAGGAAAATAGGTGTCAATGCCGTAGAAGAAGACTATTTTGGTGAGAATGTCCACAACTTAAGGTGCAATTATAGTAATTGGGATCACAATCAGGAGTATCTATGGCTGGTTTCCGACTGGTCTAGACATAAAAGAGAACCTGGCTGGATATATATTGGCAAGCATGACATGTCGATTATTGACATGATTAGTTTTTTCTATGTCACTGACGGAACTCCTGACATGACAAACAATAAAGTATCACTTACCAAGGACAAGGAAGGTACGCAGGTAGTAGCAACAGCAAAGATTGAAGAAGCAACACTGCCTTTGGCCGAGCCCAAGGATTTGCAAATGGAAATTCTTGAGCCAGATTACAATGGAGACTTGTATGTGTACATAGAATACTCTGCAAGAATGTTTGTTGGCAATCTGGAGTTTGTAACTAAGGATGATGGGACAACACCGACACCAGCAAAAACTCCAACACCAAAACCACAACCTACTGAAAAACCTGACAAGACACAAGGACAGACCAAAGCACCCACTGCGTCCCCTGGAACGGATGGAGATGGTGTTAATTTATATGTTATTGGTGCAGTGACTGGTATTTGTGTACTGGGAGCAGTTGCTATATTAATTATTTGGAGAACAAAAAAGAAATGAATTCTGTAAATTGGTTATGGAAAGGGCTGTATTAAATATTACAGCTCTTTTCTTATGCCTGAAAAGAATAAAAAAGCAATACAAAGGCAAAATATTACTAAAAGAAATATTGGAGGGAAAGTATGAAAAATACAATTATAAATATAGGTGGGTTGGCCACATACGATGATGCCAGCAGAATAGCCAGCATTCTGGGAACTTTGGACGGTGTTATGAATGTAAATATTGATTTGAATGGAAGAGCCGCATCAGTTGATTACGAGCCGTCGGTGACCTCTTTGCAGGTTATCAAACACAAGATAGAGGAAATGGGGTATAAAACCCTGTAACATAAAAGTGCGTGACTGTTTTAGGTTGCGCACTTTTTGCATAAGTTATATAATTGGTCCGAGTAAAAGAGGAAGGTGAGGTAATGGTACCGTTTAATCCAGACAGAAAGTTTAAGAACAGGAAACTCGAGCCAGAAACCATGGACAGGATATATGATATGGTAAAGACACCATACAAAATAGGGCCGGTTATTAAGTACGATGAATTTCTGACTGACAGTCCATCCATTTTCAAGCATAAGGACAGTTGGTACATGCTGTACATAACGATATCAAAGGATGTAAATGTTTCCGGATACGAGACTCATCTTGCAAAATCAGAAGACTTAATCAACTGGGAGCAATATTGTACAATACTGAGAAGAAACGATAAAAACAGATGGGACAGCAAGCAGTGTGCAGGATATGCAGCCTTTGTGGATGTTGAGTTTGGCAAAACCAACGAGATAAGAAAAGTGAACGACAGATACTATTTTTCATATCTGGCGGGCAACAGTGACGGATACGAGCCGGATCCTCTGTACATGGGTCTTGCATATTTTTTAGATCCAACTGATCCAACTACAGTAACAAGGCTTGAAGAGCCCATTTTAAGACCCGATGATGTTGATGCAAGGGAGTATGAAAGAAGAACGCTGTATAAAAGTTATCTGTTTGAGGATATTGATGGCATTACCGGGTACAAATATGTAAATGCATACAATGCAAAAGATGAGAGCAATAAAGAAAGGATATATCTTGCAGTATCAAATGATGCGGTCCGCTGGGAGAGGTATGGCGACACCCCTGTCATAGACGACATAAAGGACAACCCCGGGGTAAGGATAAGTGGAGACCCTCAGATTGTAAAGATAGACGATATTTATATCATGTTTTACTTCATTCGTGAAGAGGGAAAAGGTGCATACAACACTTTTGCATGTTCATATGATTTGGTTGAGTGGACAAAATGGAGAGGCTCACCCCTCATACAAAGCGAATATGAATGGGAAAATATCTATGCTCATAAACCTTGGGTTTTAAAAGACAATGAAGTGGTATATCATTTCTACTGTGCAGTTAACAAAAATGGTGAAAGGTTTATTGCACTTGCAACAAGCAAACCTTTACAAAAATAATAAAATGAAATAGGCTATAATTGCAGAATAAGGTACAGGAAGTGTTACTATGAGAGATTACAAACAAGAGACAGAAAACAGAGTAAAATACATTCAGGATAAACTTAAGGAAAGCAATGCCAAGGGAATAATCCTTGGGAACAGCGGTGGAAAAGACAGTGCCCTTGTTTTGATTTTATGCAAGCTTGCATGCGAGAATACCATTGGTGTAATCATGCCTTGCAGCTCAAAGAGAAACTATGGGGAAGACTATGAGGATGCAATAAAGCTTGCCAAGCAGTTTGACATAGAAACCAGGGTTGTGGATCTTACCGAGGCAAAGAAAGCCCTTGTAGAAGCAATAGGAAAAGCAACCGAAATATCGGCGCTTGCTGATTCAAACATAAATCCAAGGCTCAGGATGACCACCCTTTATACAATCGCCCAGTCAGAAAATCTTCTGGTGGCAGGAACAGGCAACAGAAGTGAGATATACATGGGGTACTTTACAAAATGGGGAGATGGCGGTTACGACTTCAATCCCATAGGAGATTTAACAGCAACGGAAGTTGTGGAGTATTTGAAATATTTCAATGCACCTGAGAACATAATTACCAAGGCTCCATCCGCAGGTCTTTACGAAGGTCAAACCGATGAACAGGACATGGGTGTAACTTATGCTGCCATAGACGAATATATAACCAGGGGGACGGCAGATGAAAGGGACAAGGAGATTATAGACAGGTATCACTCAAGAAGCGAGCATAAAAGAAAACTGCCCTCCATCTACGGCAGAGACTAGTCAAACTATATTTCTCCAGTAAATTGTTTGTGCTACGGCAATCCTTTCATGATATACATCTGACAATAACTCGAAATCAGGACGCGCCACTTCATCCATGAGGTAGGCGCTTTTTGCAGCTCCTTCCTTCCTGTTTCTGTTCAATATTTCAATAAAGGTTTCTGCATTTGAAATACCTATGCCGTGACCGTAGTACAGATCCTCTGCCAGAACAATCACATTTTCACCTTGAAGCCACATCGTTTCAGGATGGACATCAGGATTTTTGAAGTACGCCCTGTCACCTATAAGCATGTCGTGAGCTTTTCTTGGATAACCAATCCCCTGCAGCAAAGGATCGATTATGTGCCAATCCATGAGGTAAATGTAGGGAAAGGTTTCGTCAAACCGGTCTTTGAAAACGGACAAAAGGGCTCCATAATAGACAATAACCATGGCTGTGGCACATTCGTTTCTGTAAAGTCTGCCGTTTTCAAATATGTCGCGGATTGCCTTGGCAGGGCTTTTTCCTTGTTTCAGAGAAAAACCGCCATTGTTTTCCCGGTTCCAGTACTCTGGATTGCACTCGGATTTACTGAAGACGGCAAAACCAAAACCGCTTCTATCAAGGGCTCTTGCAGAGGCAGCAATTTCTTTTCTTAAAAGAAGCTCAAACTTTAAAACATCCTCGCTCTTGAAGTTATACCTAAAAGAACTTTCCTCCATTTTGACAAGAACCTTATGTTCAACACTTTGTACCGGGTAAGTGCTTTTTAGCTCGGTTATGTCAAACTTGCTTCCCTTTATGTAAATCATGGTCTGTACCTTCCTTTGCTGCATATACTCGTGGGTTTGATGCGTACTGAAAACTCTCGTCCGTATAAATCATCTTTGATTCGTCTTCAGTCATATATTTAAGAAAGTCTTTACAGGACTTTGCTTCACAGCCTAAAAGCTTTTTAGCAAGTTTTCTGTCCTTGGGATTCTTTGAATCAAGAAATCTTGCAATGTATTTCAGAGTGATGGGGGTGTTGAATCTGAAATATGCCCAGACAAGATCATGGATGTTTTCGTCGTTTCTGTATCTTAAGAATATAAGTTCCGAAATTGTACCGAGCAACGACAGCTCCCGGTACTCGTTTGCCAAAATGGACACAGCGACATCAACCACTTCATTAAAATTCCCGCCCAGGTTATTATGAAGGAGGCTGCTCTCAACTATCCATTTGAGCATTATTTTATTCTTCATGTCTTTTTTAAGATTTGATGGTTTGTTAACCGAAACGCTTTGTGAAAAATCGTATGCCTTTTTCAAGTCATCTCTTAATAAAGAATAGATATTCTTCTCTTCTAAAACAGGCATAAGAACAAAAAAACAAGGAAAAGTAATCCTTGTATCATTAACAAGTCTTGCTGCAAGGTTTCTGTTCTCCTCCAGCTTGCTTTTAAAATACCTCTGACAGGTAGCTTTTCCTTCCTTTTTCAGAATTTCATCCAGTTTGCAAAAACTAAAAAAATACATACAATACACCATTTAAATGCCCTGGTATATTGTATGCATTTCTTTTGTTATTCGATAATGTATAATCTAGATAAGATCCTGCAGGGTTATGCTGCTCAGGTAGCTTCGTATAACATTGTCTAGCCCCTGCCATACTTTCAAGGATTTGCAGAAGCCTGCTCTTTTACATTCGTTTACCTCGTCCTCAAGACAGGTAACACAAGCCAGATTTCCCTCCGTAAGTTCCAGTATGTCAATCACTCTGTATTCTGAAGGGTCTTTTGCAAGCATGTATCCGCCATTGTACCCCCTGCTGGTTTTCAGCATATCCGTTTTGTTAAGAAGCTGTACAATCTGCTCAAGGTATTTCCTCGAAATACTCTGCCTTTCAGCAATATCTTTAAGGGAGACGAATCCCTGGTCCCTGTTTTCTGCAAGATCAATCAGCATACGTAATGCGTATCTTCCTTTAGTGGAAATCTTCAAGTATCTTCACCTCACGATTGTCTATATTACCACAGTATCGCAAAGTTCTCAACTAATGCCGAGTTCTCTTGCAGCTTCAATCCAGTACTTTTCGGGAACAGTATCCGTGGAGGTGTTGGAATTGGCCTTTTTGCGGGCAAGTTTCACACAGCTGGCG
>DUPL01000004.1 GCA_012838385.1 Clostridiaceae bacterium | reverse complement strand
TAACAAGACAAAGATAAAGTGTATTAGAAGGATCAATAAAATACCGTGCCAGTTAATTTAAGATTTGAAATAAACTAAGAGATCGCAACAAAACATGTATTGCGATCTCTTAAGTTAATGACATTGGGCAAATACCGGCACTTTCATAAAATTATTTATATCCCTTCACAACAATTTCATCAACCAGTGATGCGCAGTAGTGGTTGAAAAACAGGAAGGATCCCTCCTCCTGCAGCATGTTTTCTTCCCTCCAAATCTCATTACCATCATGGTCATGAATGACCAGTTCCTCACCTTCAAATGTGACTTTTAGAATAAGGTAATAGTCCTCTTCCGCAGTGTTCATGTAATATGCAATAACATCACCACAATCGACTACCGTAACGGTATGATTCTCTGTAAAATCCTCAGGCAGATCAATGGTAAAATACTTCAGATTCCACTGCTCCCCATGATACACTCCTCCACCTCCAGGATAGACATGGGCTTTTGCATCCTTGTTAAAAGCAACCCAGAAGTATCCTATCTTGTCTGCAATAGTGACGTTACCTTCCGGTCCCCGACATCCAACAAACAGCGAAGACCATGGACTTGTGCCAGAAGAAGCAGAGAATGTAACCGACATTTGATACTGGCTGTGCTCAACACCCAGCTGATAATCCACTATCGGGCTGTAGGCCGACCAATGCTCTGTAATTATCAGCTTGCCATCTTCAACGGCCATATAACTTCCTTGCAGAGTGAGGTAGTTGCCAAAATCCTCCTCGTCAAAAGTGTCCTTGAAAAGCTCCTCCGCATCTTCCTGAGGAAATCCCTTCTTGTCTTCAGGAATGGGCTCCACCGTTGGTTTTGGTGTTGGGGTTGGAGTCGGTTCTGGTGTAGGCGCTTTGGTTGCAACTTCAGTAGGCTCGGGTGTTTCCTTCGGTCCTGTATCCTCTTTGTCACATGCTGTAAAAACCAAAGCAGCAACCACCAATAGTGATAAAAGAAAAAGATATAGTTTTCGTTTCATTAAAGACCTCCGTTCATCAGATGCAAGAATACCAATTACTTCAAGCCTTTAATAACTATCTCGTCTACCGAAGAGTTGCAGTAATGGTTGAAGAACATAAACATCCCGGTATCGGCAATCATGTTCGTCTCTCGCCATATCTCACTGCCATCATTGCCAAAAATGACAATTTCATCACCCTCGAAGGTAGCCTTTAGTATCAGATAGTAGTCCTCTTCTTCAGTGTTCATGTAGTAGGCAATAACTTCTCCGCAATCAACCACCGTAACCGTGTGATCCTCTGTAAAATCTTCAGGAAGTTCGATTTCGAAATATCTAAGATTCCAGGCATCTCCTTCATACTGGCCGCCTCCCCCTGGATAAACAAATGCCTTGTTAGTAAAGTTGAATGCAACCCAGAAATAACCGTTGCTGGTTGCAATGGGTGTGGTAGCATCACCACGGCACCCAATAAACAAAGATGCCCAGGGATTTGAATCCCATCCTTCTTCCGCCTTGAATTTAACCGACATCTCATATTGGCTGTGGTCAACTCCCAAGTCATATGTAACATCTGGTATGTAAGCGGACCAGTTTTCAGGTATGAGAAGCCTTCCATCTTCAACAATCATGAACTCACCTTGTTTTAACAGATACTGTTCCAAGTTGTCCTCATCAAAAGTATCCTTGAATAATACTTCTGCGTCTTCCTGTGGCACGCCTTTTTTCTCTTCGGAAATAGGTTCCACCGTAGGTTTGGGTGTAGGGGTTGGAGTTGGTTCCGGTGTTGGCGCCTTGGTTGCAGTATCGGTAGGTTCCGGTGTTTCTTTCGGACTCTTGTCTTTTACGTCGCATGCTGTAAAAACAAGAGCCATTACCAACAAAAGCGTTAAAAGAAAAGCAAATAATTTTCGATTCATAACTCGACCTCCGTTTATTCTATATGTGTAAATTATATCTATTTCATGAATAAATTGCAACCACATAATTAAACAACAATATATTTCCATATCATCCAATGCATTAATTTCTATTAGATGATAAATACTAACAAAAAAGAAAAAGAGGTGTTGTCATTGTCCAGGAAAACACTGAAACTACTGAACCTTTTATTCGTTTTGTCGTTTACAATAGGTTTTTTGGGAACAATAATATATTTTAAAAAAGAAGGCAAAGATATTGCAAACTATGAAACTGTCTTCGACCATGCAAAAAACGAAGAAGATATTGATGTCCTATCAAGAAGAGGTTCAAGAGGACAGGAAGTCATATCTATACAGAGAAAACTTAAGAGATGGGGATATTACAAAGGAAACGTAGATGGAATTTACGGACCCCAGACTGAAAGCGCCGTCCGATATTTTCAAAGAAAGAACGGCTTGAGAGTAGACGGTATCGCAGGACCACAAACCTTGCGTGCCATGGGAATATTCTCTTCAGCTTCTTCAAATCAAGGTTCATACCAGCAGAATGTAGAGCTTCTGGCAAGAGCAATTTACGGAGAAGCACGAGGCGAACCTTATACAGGCAAAGTTGCCGTTGCTGCAGTTATCATCAACAGAACCAAAGACAGCCGCTTCCCCAAAACAATAGCAGGCGTCATTTACCAGCCTGGTGCCTTTGACGCTGTAGCAGACGGACAGATAAACCTGCAGCCGGATCAAAGCTCATACAATGCAGCAAGAGATGCCTTGAACGGCTGGGACCCCACCTACGGTTGCCTTTACTACTACAATCCTCAAACAGCAACCAACAAGTGGATAAGATCACTTCCAATTGTTGTTACCATTGGAAAACACGTTTTCTGCAAGAGCAACACTTAAATTATTTCAGTCGTCTTAGAAACTCCCCCGGACAGCTCCATGTGGACGTGTGGAGAGCGCCAAATTCATCAAGCCTAATCCACACATTGCCTTCCCTGTCTGTTACCACATAAGTTTCGGAAGCGGGAGTAGTGCTTTCCGCAATTAACAAGAGCTTTTCCCCCGTTTCTTTATTGACGCACATGTCCACCACGATGACTGCATGCCCAAGACTTTTATTCATCTGGGATGCAGTCATTACAAATATATCGCCAATACGAATATCCTCATAAGAAACTGGTTCCGCCTGCTTTTGAAGCGATGTGGTGTTTGCGTAGTTATGCACTAAATCCATGTAACGCCTGAAGGTTTCATAGGAATAGTCTTCTTCAGCATCCTTGTACCAGTAGCATATCTTGTCATCCACATGCAGCCTGTTGCCTTCTGCATAGCTTACATAATCGCACTCAAAGCCGTTGACAAAATTGAATTTTATCCTGTCATACTCTCCCCTGTAGTACAAGTATTCCGCCCAAAGACGCATCACGGCATCCGCACACTGCTCCAGATTTTTAGGAGTTATCTCATTGTCAAAAACACCATATACAGGTGCATTCCTGTTTATTTTCCCATTGTAGTGATATGCCTTACTTCCATATTTCTTCAAAGGTAAATTCTGAAGGTAATATTCAAAAGAGCCTTCCTCGGTCTTAACCCTTTCATACCCTTCAGGCACCTTGAACCTGGTACTTATCGTATTACCGGATTTGTTTATGTACTTCTCCTGCTTTGGAGCATGAAATTTGACAAAGATAAAGAATAAAAAAACTGCCGCAGCACATAAGGCTGCAGCAATTACAAATCTTCTCTTGCGACTCATCCAAACCTCCTGATAAACTGGGCAGGACATACCCACTCATTCTTAACAAACTCAAAATTATTGTTTAGTTTGTGCCATGCACCCATCATTTCGTCATCATTAAGAACAATATACGTCTCGGTTGCAGGCATGTTTCCTTCGGCCACAAGAAATATCTTCTCTCCGGTTTCCTTGTGGACCGCCATGTCGACAATAATTGCTGCGTGCCCATAGTCATTGCTCATCTGCTGCGCTGTCATGATAAACACATCTCCGATGGAAAGCTGGTTGACCTGAACGGGAGTCATTTGCATTTGCAGTGAAGTTGTGTTTGCATACGCATGCACCATATCAAGATATTTTCTGAAAGTCTCGTAACTGTAATCTTCGCCAGCATCGGTTTCAACCCATGAAACTTCGTTTCCATCAATTTTCACACGCTTGCCGCTAGCCCAGGATACGTAGTCGCATTCAAAACCGCTTAGGAAGTTAAACGATATTCTGCCGTACTCCTCACGTTCATAAAGGTATTCAGCCCATAGCCTCATTATGGCATCAGCGCACTGCTGCAGATCCCTTGGAGTAATATCCTGGTTGAATACGCCTTGAATGCTTGCCTCTTCATTTATAATTCCCTCATACGTATATGCAGGCACGCCATAGTTCTTAAGAGGATGATTTCTTAAAAATTCAGCAAAACTGCCTGGCTCTACAGGAACTCTTTCATATCCCTCAGGAACAGGAAACCTCTCCTTAATGGTGTTTCCTTCCTTGTTTACAGGATATGGAGTTGGTGCAGGTTCCTCCGTGGCAGTGGGCTCCGGAGTTTCTGTAACACCTGGAGTTTCACTTGGGTTTTTCCTGGCAAGCCAGGGTACATTGTCCCCGAAATAGTAAAGATAGACTAAAAATCCAATTATGATAATAAGTATGGCGATTACCACTAGCATGATAATGCTTCTTGCATCGAGACCATCTTTTTTCATCATGTTAAATGACATCCCCTTCCGCTTCTTTTGTAGTTTCTTTGGATTTGTCTGCGCTTTCGTTATCTATGAGATACTTTTTAATAGTATTATTAACGTAAAAGTTGTTTAAGAACCCAATAAATGCAGGAGTGATAAATATATACAAAACCGTGGGTATTACCAAGGTAGAATTGCCAAACATAAACAGGAACGGCAGAGCAATCAATACCGCATTCAATATGAGTATCAAAAGGTTAGGTATCCACCTTATCAATGACAGTATAATTGCATTCTTGTAAAGCTGTTTGTACGTGACATTGAAGGTAACCATGATGGGGTATGCATATAAATTTACCATCATAAGAAGAAGCGACAAAAACAGGATAACTGCAATTGCAATAAACAGTATGAAGGAAGGTACATTGGAAAACTGTCCCTGACTGTTGTTGCTGATTGCCATGTAAGCTGCCGCATCCACCATAAGGAAAAAACCTGCCACAAAGTTTGTCAGCCCCACTTTCAATCCTAGTTTGAAATTGCTTCTTGCCTTTGTTTTGAAATCATGCCACAGAAATACAGGATTCTCCGTGACAATACTTCTGAGCAGGTATGTAAATCCTGCGTAGAAAGGACCAACTGCAAAAATCGGAACAACAGTGGTTATGATTGCTGTAAATGCTATTACAATAATTATTGTCTGCCTTGCCATTTCCGTTGCGGATTCCCTGTTCTGAAGGAACTGTGAAATGGCATTGTCCGAACCTTCAAGCGTCACAAACAAAGATGCCGCAACCAGGAATACCAATGTTGCAACAAAAAGAGAAATTATTGCGCTGGGCAAATACAAAAAATTCGCACCGATTAACCTATATCTTTTTTCCCAGAATCTGCTCCAAAACCTAAAAAATGCTCTTTTCTGAGGAGCGTCCTTTTCTATACCTTTTCCGTCTTTTGTAAAATCTAAAAATTTGAACAATTTCAATATTAACACTCCAAATAATACTTGTCTTGCGCACAATTAATTATACCATACGTTTGACTTTATCCACAACACAAAAAATGGTTCTTTTCAAGAACGTTTTTGCTTTGTACAAAAGTATGCATTATGGTAACATATATTGTACAAGTTATTAAAGGAGTTGGAAACATGCCCTATGATGGGATAGTCGCAAACGCAGCAGTATGGGAATTGTCAGGACTGCTGGCAGGAGGAAGAATAGAAAAAGTTTACCAAACGGAGAGAGATGAAATAACATTACTCATACATTCCATGGGGGAAAGATTCAGGCTGCTTGCCAGCGCAAACGCCACCTACCCCAGACTTCATCTTACAATCGGGAAGAAAGAAAATCCTATGAATCCACCACCTTTCTGCATGGTGCTGAGAAAGCATCTTCAGGGCGGAAGAGTTGTGGACATAACCCAGTCAGGATACGATAGAATCATAACTCTTACCATTGTAAAAACGGATGAAATGGGCGTTCTTGTAAAGAAGCACCTGGTTGTTGAAATAATGGGAAGGCACAGCAATATAATTCTCGTAAACGATTCCAAAACAATCATAGACTCAATAAAGCATGTAGACGCAAATATTAGCAGTGTAAGGGAAGTCCTTCCGCTGCGTCCTTATGTTCTGCCTCCGCAGATGGAAAAGCAAAGCCCGGAATTCATAGATTTTGAAAAACTTTTCAACGAAAAGCCAGCACAAAGATTGGACAAGCATCTTGTAAACTGCATATGGGGGTTCAGTCCTTTCCTGGCCATGGCAATTTGCAACAATGCGGAGGTGGATCCTTTTAAAAACATTTCACATCTAACAGATTGTGATAAACTTAGACTGAAAGAAACGATAACGGAAACAACGAATAACATAAAAGAAAGGAAATACTCTCCTGCAATAATCCATGGAGACAAGGTGGATTTCCATGTTCTTTCTGTTGCTCATGGAGAAAGAACAGTCTTGTTCAGCACTGTGAATCTAATGCTGGATGAGTACTATACAAAGAAGGACATAGATGAAAAACTTAACGCGATCAGAGCAAATATTCTAAAAAGCGTCAATACGGCAATTGATAGAAACACGAAAAAACTTGCTATACATGAAGAAACCATAAGAGAAGCAGCCGATTATGACAAGTATAGAATATACGGAGAGCTTCTATTTTCAAATATATACAACCTTAAGGAAGGTAAATATGCGGAAGTTTTAAACTACTACGAAGACCCGCCAATCCATGTAAAGATAGAGTTGGACGAGGAAAGAAGTATAAAAAACAATGCAAACAGGTATTTTAACAGGTACAAAAAGCTAAAGAGCTCGTATGAGAACGCATTAAACCTCCTTGAAGAGGTAAAGAACGAACTCTTTTACCTTGAGAATGTTAAAACCCATCTTGAGAATGCTACCGATTTTGAAACTTTGGAAGACATAAGACAGGAGCTATATGAAGGCGGATATGTAAAATTCCAAACTAAAAGCAGAACAGCAAAGAAGTTAGAAACAAAATCAAAACCCATTCATGTTGTTTCAGAAGAAGGTTACGACATATATATTGGCAGAAACAACAAGCAAAACGAAGAGCTTTCGCTCAGGTTTGCCTCCCAGAACGACTTGTGGCTGCACGTAAAAGATGCTCCTGGTTCCCACGTTATAGTGAGAACAGGAGCAAAGAATGGTGTTGTTACTCAAAAAGTTATTGAGGAAGCTGCAGCGTATGCCGCCTTTTACAGCAGTCATCGTACCTCAACCAATGTTATCGTCGACTTCACACGAGTCAAACATGTGCGAAAAATACCAAAATCAAAACCCGGCATGGTAAGCTACACAAACCACAAAAGCATTGTGGTTAAGCCCCAGGAAGCTAGTTCTCAATCTTGAAAACTCTTTCAGTGGACGGACTTTCCATCTCGAACACAAACGAGAAGCTGTAGGTTCCGTCCATGTTAAAGTGGACTGAATATCCGTCATACTCATGAACCGAGTATTCATAGGGCACATATTCTCCATCCACAAGCTCGTATATGTTCGGCTTCTTTATGTTTGTAAAGCCGTCCACGCACACTACATTGTTGTTCCTTCCACCGGTTATTCTGAACTCAGCCCTGTTGTTCTCGCACTTTATCCTTGGTATGTAGGCATCCTTCACGACGGTGCCTGTAATAGCCTCTATCTTCAAAGGATTAAGTGCCGAGTCCTCTCTTACCATCCTTACATTGTCATCATGCTTGTCGTTGTGTGAACCATATGGAAGCAGAATGAAATCCATCTGAATCTTGTCACCCTTCTTGAAGGTAGTCTTGCCCAGATCCAGAGAAATCGCTCCCGTGTTCAGGTTGCCATCAAAAGAATCCCTGTATGCAAAGTTGCCCTTGAACTTCTTTCCACCTATTGTAATGTTGCTGCTTTTCAGTATGAATCCGAAGTTCATGACATTCTCGCCATTATGCAGGTCAAAATACGAAAAGTATGGATTCTCTGTTCCCAGTGTGAAAATCCTTGAACCCGGCGCCAGAGTATCAACTCTTTCCACCTTTGGATTATTGTCTTTGTCAAGATAGCCGGTCTGCTTGAAATATGTAAATCTGCCATCAAAGGCAAAAATGGTAAAGTCCTCCCTCACATTGTCAATGGTCAGATTCTTCAAGAACTCCAGCGACAGAGAGTAGTACGTTCTGTTTTCATCCAATTGAGGGAATTCCACATGTCTTAATGTGTATTTATATGAACCGCAGTCGGAAACATAGCTGTAGTCCATGTCTACATAAGTCTGCCCTGCACAGCGAATATGGCTTCCGGTATACTCGCTGCCAATATTTCTGTCTTTTTGATAAGATAAAAAGTACAACCTGCCCACAGAGTTGAACTGTGGCTGGCTATCCCACATTATTCCGCTAGCTCCTCTGAAGTCAGGCAGAGTCCAGCCGTCCTTGCCGTATACAAAATATGGAGCTATGCAGTTTGATTCCGTGACACCCGTTGAGAGGTGGTAATAAGAGATGTGGAACTGGATGGAGGACAATTGTTTCAAAGGATAGTTGCCCCAATTCTGATAGAGATTCAAAAGGGTAAACTCCGCTTCCTCGTTTGCATTAAGTCTCAACGGGAAAAATGTGTCACCGTATGCAGGATCAATTGGGTCGTATAACGGCTCCTCAATCTCGCCTTTGAAGTTTTTGCAAACCTGCATTGGAATCGGTATAAGGGTTTTTGTATCATCCAAAAGACCTGCGCATTCAAGACCGCCTGCATCCGTGTTCATCCAGATGTAGAAGTCCCTGTCATTGCCGTCTGATTTAATCTTTATGGTCGCAGTATAATGTGTGTCAGGTTCTCTGTAATATGCCTTATTGAAATTGGAACCATCCATGGTGAACCTGTATGCTCCTCTTAAATGATCATAATGAGCGAATCTTGCATTGGCGTTCGAATCCAGAACATTAATATCATTAAGAGGATTTCTTTCCAGGTTTGCTGCTTTATCAATCCCGTCAAAAGAATGGGAAGTGTCGGTGTATAGTCTGTTTCCAAAGGATTCTTCATCCATTCTCTTGAATGAGTTCTTGGTTAGGTTGGCGTATTGCCTAAGCACATACTTCGAACCTTCTTCCGTCACAACAACTGACTTGGTGCTGCCGTCTGACGGAACTATGAATCCAATAACACCCACCTTTTTGATATCAAACGCCACGTATTCCACAGACTCACTGTCCATTTTGGAAATGTCGCTACCCACACCGTTTTTGTCCCTGAACTGGATTTTGGCCACATTCTTTTTATCAAACGCCGCTTCAAATCCAACATTTTGAATATTGGAAGCTTCGCTTGTTGCAATTACCCTGAACTCCTGATGGAGTTTGTCCGGATATGTATGAAAGGTTTTGTCCAGTTTAAAAGGCACAACTCTTGTTGATGTCTGAATCGCTTTTACATATTCTATTGTAATTACATCGCCAACAGCGCTTCCTATGTCAAAACGTATTCCCTTCAAAGGAGCGTTGTATTCTCCTGCTCCCGCCAAATCCAAAACGTATGTATGGAACTTGCCATCATTTTTTACCTGAAAAGAGAGGCGCTGTTCCGCATTGAAATTGCCCTTGTCAGCAGTGAAGTAGTAAACTTCCGCAACTTGAGCCGCTCCATCAACCTTCATCTTCACTTCTATACCGTTATACTTTGTATTGTCAATATTCAGACCTGACCTGGATACATACGGATCATGAGTATTTGTTACCTTTAAAATTACACCATTGTTGTAGACAGGACTCTCCATTTGATGTACTTTCCAATCTTTTGAATCAAGTCCCGTTATATCCACCTTATTGCCTACCAGTTCACCCTCGTCTGTTGAAAACCCCAGTTCCCTGATATGGCTCTCGTAGTAATAGAAGCCTAATCTGGTAGTGTTCATTCTTCCTGATGAAGGAGACTTGCTTGCATAATATCTTCGCCCTTCATTGTTTTCAATAAAGACGTCCAATGAATTTTCAATATAAGTTTTACCTTTTAACGTTTGAAGTTTTGAAACGTTCTTTTCTCCTGCAAAACCCAGCTCATGTACCAGTTTCATCTGCGTGTTGGCAATGGTATAACTGTCCCTGTCAGGAGTTGTGTAGTATGCCTGGACCGTGTTTGCAATCGTATTTGCGTAGACCATCGATTTTGACAATCTTGTATCGTTGCTGGTGTCCCTTGGCTTGGGTTTAGGTTCCTCTGTTGTACAGCCTACAACTGTAGCAAATATTGAAATACTTAGCAGAATGCTGAAGATGCGTTTGATTATTACCATAAAAAAACCCCCAGTTCCATACTCATTAATTTAAAGGTATTGTAACATATTAACAAACATGGAACAAGGAGCGCAAAATATATTAAGAGATCAATTATCTGTATTTTTTCATAAGTTCCTTGAAGGCTTTTCTGGAATTAACTATAGTATCCATGCTTATGCAATATGAAAGCCTTAGATAGCCTGGGTACCCAAAACCTGTACCTCCCACCAGCACAATGTTGTACTTAAGAGCTTCTTTTGCAAACTCACTGTCATCGGGAATCGGGGATTTGGGGAACATATAGAAGGCGCCTTCTGGTTTTCTGCATTCAAAACCCGCATCGACAAGAACATCGTAAAGCGCATCCCTCTTTGCCTTGTATTCTTCAAGACCTACCACCTCGTCCAGATGTTCGGCTATCACTCTCTGCATCAATGATGGAGCATTTACAAAACCTAGAGTTCTGTTGGCAAAAATCATTGCCTGAAGCAAGAGGTTTACATCTTCACAATTTGGACTCACTATACAAAATCCTATTCTTTCTCCTGGAAGAGCCAAGGATTTACTGAATGAATTTATGACTATGGAGTTTTTAAAAATCTTAAGTATTGCAGGAACGCAAACCCCGTCATATACAATCTTCGCATAAGGCTCGTCCGATATTACATAGACAGCATGTCCGACACCATCCAAAACATTACTCAAGTCATTTAATGTTTTCTCATCGTAAACCGTACCTGTCGGATTGTTTGGAGAATTCAGTATTATTGCCTTTGTTTTATCTGTTATTGCATTCTTTATGGCTTCTACATCCAAATTGAAGGAGCCTGCTTGTGCAGGAACAGGCACAACAACACCGCCGTGATTCTCGGTATAGAATTTATATTCAGAAAAATATGGGGCAATTACAATTACTTCATCGCCCGGATTAAGTATTGACTTTAAAACCACATTCAAGCCACCTGCAGCACCATTAACCATGACAACATGATTTGCCGTCACCTCAACCTGACTTTCGTTTGATGCGTGTTCAGCCACCTTTTCCCTTACATCCTGGAAACCTGCATTGGACATGTACTTATGGATTCCCGGTACCCTGACTAGACTCTCCATAGTGGCAAGAATGCCTTCAGAGGGTTCGGGATCAGGGTTTCCCAAAGAGAAGTCAAACACATTTTCTTCTCCAAACTGTTTCTTAAGCTGCATGCCCTGCTCAAACATAGCCCTAATCCATGAGCTTTTTTGCAGGTTATCTTCCACCTTTTTGGATATCATTTTACTTTCCCCCATTTCTCAATACTGAGATTATTTCTCTTGTATCTTCAGCTTTGTAAACTGCAGACCCTGCAACAATAACATTTGCGCCTGCTTCAATCACATCTTTTACAGTTACTGCATCAACGCCTCCATCAACCTGTATATCCGTATTGAGATTTCTCTCATTAAGCATTCTTCTAAGTTCCCTTATCTTGTCGGTAACGGAGTGGATATATGATTGACCGCCAAAGCCGGGATTTACGCTCATAAGAAGTATCATATCCACATCTTCCAAAACCGGCTCCACCATGCACAAAGGAGTTCCGGGATTCAAAGCCACTCCCGCTTTTATACCCAGTTTGTGAATGCTCTGCACTACCCTGTGTATATGTTTTACCGCTTCCACATGTACAGTAATTATGTCTGCTCCGGCTGCATGATAGTCTTCCAGATATTGCTCTGCATTGTCTATCATAAGGTGGACATCAAAAGGCAGTTTCGTTATCTTTCTTATGGACTTTATAACCGGCAAACCAATGGTAAGGTTTGGCACGTAATGACCATCCATTACGTCAATATGGACCATGTCCGCTCCAGCTTCCTCTATCTTCCTTATCTCATCCCCCAGCATAGCAAAATCCGCCGAAAGTATGGAGGGTGCTATTTTAATCATAAAATCATCCTTTCATTAGCTATTTGTACTTGTTGAGCTCCTTTTCCTTAAGCTCTTCGTAAATGTATTTGTATCTGTCATACCTTCCTTCAGGAAATAGGCCATTTTCAATCAGCTCATCCACCATGCATCCAAGCTCTTTGGTATGGCTGCAGTCCTGGAATTTACAGAATGTTTTTCCATCCAGTTCAGGATAATATTTCTGCAGCTCTATCGGTGCAATTTCACCCAGCTCATACATGCTGAAACCAGGAGAATCTATAACGTAGCCATCCATCTCCTTAAGCGAAAACATTTCAGAATGCCTTGTCGTGTGTTTTCCTCTTTTGGTCTTGTCACTGATATCTCCCGTCTCCATGACTTGTGTCTCTAGAATACTGTTAAGAATAGTTGACTTGCCCACACCTGATTGGCCACACATTACAGTTATTTTATCCTCTAAAAGACTCTTAAGCTCTTCGATGCCTTCTCCTGTAATGGCACAGGTAATGACAATGCTTTGAAGTGCATGTTTATACTCTTTACGTATTTCATCGCAAGCAAGCCTGTCCTGGTCCGACTTGTTAATTACAAGAATCGGAGTTATGCCCTTGTACAAGGCGGTAATAATGAGTCTGTCTATAAGGAGGAAATCAGGTTTTGGAAAAATTGGAGCAATTACTATAGCTAGCTGATCAACATTAGCAACACTGGGGCGGACGAGCTTGTTTCTTCTCTCAAAGACCTCGTCAATGACCGCCTCCATCTTTTCCTCATCTATTTCCGAAATCTCAACATAATCCCCTATTACAGGAGTTAATGCTTCTTTTCTGAATATCCCTCTTGCCCTGCAGACATATGGTTTTCCATCTTTCCTTACCGTATACAGACCTCCGACTCCCTTTACAATTACTGCTTCTCTCATACGTGTTGTTCCATGTAAGGATTTCTGTTAAGTCTGATTACGACCTTCGTCTTTCCCCTGAAAGACTTTGGCACCATGTACTTTATCGGGAAGTCGGATTCGTCAAAATGGCCGTCTACCAGGATTGAGAGAAGTCCGTCTGCAGGAGTGCTGTCAATTCTGACATGCACTCTTCCTGATGCAATACCATAAGGATAAAGAAGGATACATTCCTCATACTCCCTAAGGCTCTCAAAATCATAAAAATACAAGTCAACAAACTCGTGCTCATTTAAAGTTGTTCCAGGAGCAGGGTACTGATACACCACCTTGTCCGATGCATAAATCCTGCTTGGGTCCTTGGTGGGCGTCGGCTCCGGAGTCGGTTCTGTTGGTTCTGGTGTACCTTCCGTTGGTTCCGGAGTGTTGAATATATTGAAAAACTCCTCTTCATACGTCGAAGTAGGCGTTGGTGTTTCCTCTTCCGTTTCAGGAGGTGTTGGCGTTGATTCAGGCTCCTCCGTTTCGGGTGGTTCAGGTGTTGGAGTTTCAGTCTCTACAGGAATTGTTGGTGTTGGCGTTGGTGTTGGAGCAGGAGTATGATCAGGGAACAAATCCGTTATATCAGAATCAGGAAACGGATATACCTTTCCTGTTTTAAGATTAAGCCTCTCCAACTCTTCCATGGCTTCTTCCAGTGTTAGACCTATCAGGTTTGGAACAGTTACCTTCTTGCTCATAATTCCAATGCTCTTGTACAGAATTACAGTGTCCCCGGGGGAAACAATAGTGTTTGCCACAGGAGACGTACGGACAATCTTGCCGGCATCCACCGAGTTGCTGGTAACCTCCCTTATTTCTGTATGCACTCCTTTTGATTCAAGAGCCTGTTCCACAAGTCTGTAGTCTTCGTTTTTATAGTCTTCAAGAACAAAATCGCCTTCTCCGCCGGACACCTCAATTTGAAGCTTGTCGCCCTTCTTGATGGATGTTCCTGCCTCTACATTCTGTGAGACAATATACCCGGAAGGAAGAATGTCATCATTTACAATATTCTGAACAACATTTATTCCATACTCCTTTAGTATGGGAACAACATCATCCGCTCGCAGACCAACGTAATCCTCTATAACATACTTTTCTGAAACCAGGCCGTTAATATTTGCATTCATACGGCTTGTAAGGCCTGCTATGAATATGACAACAACAATGCCCGCAAGGATTGAAATGATGTAAGTGATGGTTTTCATAGTCACGCTTCTTACAATCTCTGCGGTATTGACATAAGGATATTCCGGCTCTGCGGCCACTTCCTCAACTTCATCCACTTCTCTTACGGCATTTTCCATCAGTGCCGTATCGACCGGCTCGTAAGCAGGTTCATATTCCTCGTCCAAAAAGGAATGATGAGGATTTTCAATAACCTTGTAAAGCCTGGAAAGCATGTCTCTTGCAGACTGAAACCGTTTGCCCGGATCCTTCCTTGTTGCCATGACTATAAGGTCGTTGACACCTTTTGGTATTTCAGGATCCACTTCCTTTGGAGGAATTATCTTCCCGTCCAAGTGTTTCAAGGCAATTGAAATATGGGAATCCCCATCAAAAGGTACCACACCGGTAATGAGCTCGTACAATGTAATTCCTATAGAATAAATATCTGAGCGCTCGTCGACAAAACCGCCTCTTGCCTGTTCAGGCGACAAGTAGTGCACGCTTCCTGCGCTGTTATCGTTTGCCTGTATCGTTGAATTGCTTACCGCTCTTGCTATGCCAAAGTCGGTTAGTTTTATGTCGGAAGAATCCGACACCATTATATTCATGGGCTTTATATCCCTGTGTATTATCTGTTTTTCATGAGCATGGTCCACAGCTTCAAGAATCTGTTTTGCTATTACCAGAGTGTCCTGCCATGATATGTATTGCATGGCATCGATATAGTCTTTTAATGTGACTCCGTCCACATATTCCATTACGATGTATATTACGTTGCCATCCTGCCCAATATCCTTTACAGATACAATATTAGGATGGTTCAGTTTCATGGCTGCTTCAGCTTCCTTTCTGAACCTCCTTATGAATTCCTCATCCTGGGCATACTCCTCCTTCAATATCTTTATGGCAACAGTTTCACCAGTCCTGACATCCTCTCCCTTGAACACAATGGCAGTGCCACCAAGACCGATTCTTTCTATTAATCTATATTTTTTGTTTAGCATGAATCCCTCAATAGAGTTGTTCATCACATACCTCCATTATTTACAGGCGGACCACAATTATGGTTATATTGTCGTTTCCGCCGTTTCTCTTGGCCTCATTAATGAGGTTGTCACAAATCTCCTCGGGAGATTCGTATTTGCTCGCAATTTTATATATCATCTCGTCACTTACCATTGAATTGAGACCGTCCGAGCACATTATTAACAGATCTCCTTCTTTATAAGTAAGTTCGAAAGTATCCACTGCAATTTCGGGTACAATTCCCAAAGCCCTCGTAATTATGTTTCTGTCGGGATGTTCATTTGCCAGATCCCTGTCAAGAAGGCCGTTCCTTATTAAATACTCAATATATGAATGATCGATGGTAAGCTGCTTCCTTTCATTATCGGAAAGAAAATATGCACGGCTGTCACCGACATTGGCAACAATGATGTAGTTTGGAGTTATGATTGAGATTACAGAAGTAGTTCCCATTCCTGCATAATTGTAATTATCATTGGATGCATCATATATTGCGCAATTAATCTTTTTGAGTGTGTTTATTGCGAAATTTCTCACAGATCTTTTTGTTTTGCTGCCCTTGTATTTCCTTGCAGCATCAAGAAAGCTCTCTACGGCCATGCTGCTTGCCACATCGCCTGCATTATGTCCTCCCATGCCATCAGCAATGATGAAGAAGGACATCTCGCACTCATCACAAATATACCAACCGTAACAATCCTCATTTGATAGCCTTTTGTGGCCAATATCGCTTTTTCCGTAGTAAACCATATGTTACACCTTTGTCCTTCTAAGCTGCCCGCATGCAGCCTCAATATCAGGACCGAGTTCCCTCCTAACAGTTACAGATATGCCGCTTAGGCTTAGTATTTTCTCAAACTTCCTTATATTCTCATCCCTGCTTCTTTCATATCTGCTGGTTTCTATCTTGTTTACCGGTATCAGGTTGACATGACAAAGCATGCCTTTTACAAGTCTGACCAAATCTTCAGCATGCGTCTTAGTATCATTCACCCCGGATATCATAGCATATTCAAATGTAATTCGTCTACCTGTTTTTTCAACATATTTCCTACAAGCATCCATAAGCTGGTCTATGGGATACTTTATGTTTACAGGCATCATTTCTTTTCTTTCCCCATCGTACGGTGAATGCAACGATACCGACAAGGTAACAGGCAAATTTTCATCTGCCAGTCTTTCAATTCCGGGAATCAATCCGCATGTAGACAGGGAGATCTTTCTCAAACTAATTCCAAGGCCGTCTCCCGCCTCTTTAATAAATTTGACTACATTGTCATAATTGTCCAAAGGTTCTCCAATACCCATTATTACCACATTTCCAACCCTCACACCTGCATCCGATTGCATTGTAAGTATCTGTGAAAGCATCTCTCCCGATGTAAGGTTTCTTTCAAAGGACAGCCCGGTGGATGCGCAAAACCTGCATCCCATTTTGCAGCCAACCTGTGAGGATATGCAGGCGGAATAGCCGTATTTGTACTTCATGAGAACACTTTCAATTACATTTCCGTCTCCCAGATCAAAAAGATACTTTTTAGTTCCATCTATATTTGATTCCAGCTTCCTTACTATCTCAAGCCTTCCAGTACATGCAACATTGTCAAGTTTCTCCCTTGTTTCAACTGGAAGATCCGTCATCTTGGAAAATTCAAAAACACCCTTGTATATATTACTCCTTATCTGTGCTGCCCTGTATTTGGGAAGACCCAGTCCAGATACATATTCTTTTAGTTCATCCAATGTATAATCGAGAAGGTTTGTCTTCTTCACATTTTCACCTTCAATTTAATATTGTTCCAGGAGGCATGGGATGTCCGTTGTTGTAATCCCAGACATGCATTCTCTTTGCATTTTCTCCCTGTACTTCAATAATTCTGACAACACCCAAACCCGCTTTCACCAATGCACCTGTTTGATCTATTTCAACAACTTCTCCAGGTCTTGCATCTTCAACATCCATATCAACAAGAGCTGTCTTCCATATCTTAAGCTTCTTGCCATCTACAAAGCAATAACTTCCTGGAAAGGGATTTGTGCCCCTAACAAGATTATGCACATCCAAAGCGGATTTTTTGAAATCTATTCTTCCCGTTTCCCTTGTTACCATGGGAGCATAAGTTGCCTCGTCATGGTTCTGAGGTATCCTTTTAAGAGTTCCATCCATAAGCTTATCAATTGTTTCTATGATAACAACACTGCCAAGCTCCGCCAGCACATCATGCAGCTCTCCCATGGTCATGTCAACGGGAATGTCAATCTCTCTGGCAAGTAGAATATCACCCGTATCCATGCCCACATCCGTCATCATGGTGGTAATTCCAGTTTCCTTTTCTCCATCTATTATGCAGTGCCAAAGAGGAGCAGCCCCCCTATACTTTGGCAAAAGGGATGCATGTATGTTTATGCACCCGAACTTCGGTATTGAGATAATACTCTCAGGTAGTATCTTTCCATAAGCGCATGTCACAAAAACATCCGCACCATAGGATGTCAAGGCATCGTAAAATTCCTTTGCCTTCACGCTCTCAGGCTGCAGAACATCAATCCCTTTACTCTCTGCATACACCTTTGTACACGGACTGGTAACTTTTCCTCCCCTGCCCTTTGGCTTGTCCGGGTTTGTGACAACGCAAACCACATCATGATGCACATCCAAAGCTTTCAGGGAAGGCAGGGCGAACTCAGGAGTACCCATGAATACAATTTTCAATCTTTTATTCATCAATCACTCATCCTCGTCAGACAATTCTTTATCCTCTTCAAGCTTGGCAAATTCATATGCCTTGTCTTTGTAGAGAACTCCATCCAAATGGTCAAGCTCGTGACTTAATATGTTTGCTAGCATTCCGTTTGCCTTTATCTCAATCTCTTCACCATTTTCATTCAATGCCTTTACATGTATCTCAGACGGTCTTTTTACATAGCCGTAATATCCTGGAATACTGAGACATCCTTCCTTTGACTCCTGTTCTCCGATTTCGCTGACTATATATGGATTTATCAGTGCGTATTTTGCACCGTTGTAATCGTCTATGACTACAATTCTGCGAACAATCCCGATTTGGGGCGCTGCAAGGCCGACTCCGTTCAACTCGTACATCGTGTCGAACATGTCTTCTATAAGTCTTTTTATTCTTGGGCTTATCTCGTTTACCTTCTTGCACTTGACCCTGAGTACGGGATCGCCTTCATATCTTACCTGCCTAACTGCCATAATTCTCTTCCTTTATATTGATATTTTATATTTTATTTTGTCAATATATATTACCATATACGACATCTCTTTTCAATTCTATATCATAAAGCCGGGATTTATGTCATACATCATACTTATGTCGTTTTTAACGTACTTGTTATCCTTCCTTATTTCCTCCAAGTACTCTCTAAATAAATCAACCAACAAGTCCCGGTCTGAACATTTTACAATAAGGCGCCATCTGTATTTGTTGTTTATCTTGGGAATACCGCTTCTGGTAGGACCTAACACCTCCGTCCCTTTATCCTTCACAAGACCCACCAGAACCTTCCTATGCAATGCCGCCATATCATAAACATCCTTGTCGTTCACTCCACTGAACCTGACAGCTCCAATTTCGCAAAACGGAGGATACCACAGTTTTTGTCTTACCAGTATTTCATTTCTGTAAAAATCCTCATACACTCCATTGGCAGCACATTCAATTGCATAGTCATCTATATTATATGCTTGAATTATAACTCTGCCAGGAAGTTCATCCCTGCCTGCACGACCAGACACTTGTGTCAATAGCTGGTACGCTTTTTCCTGCGCCCTGTAATCCTGCAGATTAATAAGGGAATCTGCATTAATAACTCCTACTAGTGTTACCAATGGAAAGTCATGACCTTTTGCAATCATCTGGGTACCGACCAAAAAGTCAGCCCTTTCATCCCTAAACTTTTGTATCATCTTTGCATGCCCGTCCTTTACGGAGGTTGTGTCCGTATCCATCCTTACAACAGTGCACCCGGGAAACTGTTTTTTAAGCGCCTCTTCAACTTTTTCCGTACCTATCCCCTTTCTTATAAAAGAAACACTCTTGCAGTGGGGGCATGTCTTTGGAGCTGGCGCGGTATTGCCACAGTAGTGGCAGACAATCCTCTCCTGCTTCAAATGCAGTGTCATTGGTATATTGCATCGTCTGCATTTCATGGTCTTTCCGCAGCTTTGGCACTGCAAATTTCTCGAAAAACCCCTTCTGTTTATGAAAAGAACTGTCTGCTCGTTTGCTTCAAGGTTCTTTTTCATCTCCTGCAGGAGTCTTTGTGAGAACATGTTGTCGCCAAGCCCCATTTCCCTTCGCATGTCAACTATCTCAATTGGAGGGAGCAAAGACACATCCTTCGCTCTTTGTTTAAGAGTGAACAGATGCACATCTCCCTTTGTCGCCCTATAATATGTACTGATATTGGGTGTGGCTGAACCATAAATGACGATGGCACCATTCATTTTCGCCCTCATCACACAGACCTCATGGGCAAGATATCTTGGCGCCAAGTCATCTGACTTGTATGTATCTTCCTGCTCTTCATCTATTATGAAAAGAGAGACATTGTCAAACGGAGCAAAAACGCAACTTCTTGCGCCAACCGCCACCGACACCTCTCCCCTTCTTATACTTTTCCACTCCATGTTCCTTTCATTATCAGTAAGCCTTGAGTGAAGTATTGCCACCTTGTTTCCAAATCTGCCGGTGAGTCTTTCCACCATCTGGGGTGTAAGGGATATCTCAGGAACCAAAAGTATGGAGTTTCCTCCCTTTTCCATAACCTTGGCTATGAGCTGCATGTACACTTCCGTCTTGCCACTGCCTGTAACTCCATGCAATAGTACTTCTGCAAACTCTTCCTTTTCAATCATCCTGCAAACTTCTTCATAAACAGCTTTCTGCTCGTTGTTAAGCACCAACGGCTCGGATGTAATCTCAATATTTTTTGGTTTTTCTTCCTCCAACACACGTTCCTTGTATACTATTATGTGCCCATTGTCCTTAAGTTTGTTTATTATATACATGCTTGCCTGGGTTGCATTCATAAGCTCGCTTGTCAGCATTGGTCCTTCGAAAAGTGCTTGCAACACCTTTATGTACTTAATATTCCTAAACTCTTCTGATTTGATAATCTGCCTGGTTTCTTCCTCACTTCCTGCAAGTTTTGCCACATTCTGCAGTCTGCCTTTGTTTCCTTCAGGAGGTATCATACACCTTGCCGCCTCTCCGATGGTGCAGAGATACGTCTCATGCATTTTCCGAGCCAAAACCATCTCCTTTTCTGTCAACGGTTCAATATCTGCAATACTTTGAATCTCCTTAAGCTCATATTCACCTGAATAACTTTCCTGAAGCTCCCAGACAAGAGCTGCAACCTTTTTGTTACCCTTCCCAAAAGGCACGGTGACAAACACACCTTCCGACACATCATTCGCCAGGTGCTTTGGTACAATGTAACTGTATTTGTTATCATATATGAAGTTGCTATCAAGAAGGTATACGTTTGCTATCATCTTTCTCCCCAATTAAAAAGGCGGTACACATTATTATGAGTATCCGCCATTTTGTTCAATATTCCTTTTATTTAATGACTCAAACAGCATACTCCTTAATAAATTCAGGAATATTGTTTTCATCTCCATTAATACTCATATAAAAGTTAACGTCATGCTCTTTGGAAATCTTGGATACGCCTTCGAAAAACTTTTTTAATGACTCTGCGTCCTGGTGAACTATATACGTAAGTCCATCTATGAAAATCGTTTCTATGTCATAATTCTGGGAAACCACACCGCATAGAAAACCTAGAAATGCTTCAGAACCGTAAACAGGATAATCGAGAATGTTGATAAATCTGATCTTGTGAGACAATTTTATGAGCAGCTCGTTGCTGTCATCAATGAATACAACAACTCCGGAACTTTCCCTGGCAAGATTGTTTGCATCTTCCAACATCTTCTTAGTCTTGCCCGTTCCTTTACTGCCATAGAGTACCTTAACCATAATAGCATCCCTCCGATATTTTTCTATACTCATATTCTACTATATTTACAAAAATTATTCAAGAAAATTATCCGGCCTCGGTGTTACCAATTCCACCCTGGAAACCGACACCTCATAAGCCACCCTTGTTTCCGTCTCTCCCGAGGGCAGCACTTTCTCATATTCCCTGCTTTGCACCCTTCCAAAAATCCTGATATTGTCCCCAACGGACAAATTCTTGGCAAATCTTGCATTTCTTCCCCACAAAATACAGGGTATGTAATCTGAACGATTGTATGGACGGTTTACCGCAAGTAGAATATCAGCTATTTCACGGTTAAAGGGAGTAACTCTGTAAACAGGCTGTTTGCAGATAAAACCATTCAATTCAATCTGATTCATATCCGGCTTATCCGGTTTTGTATCAGCAATATTAATATCCTTCACGAATAAAGTAAGCATCAACCTGGATTCTCCGTCCGCCATGTTGTATGATCTAAACTGACCGTTCACTTCCACGTATTTGCCCTTTTGAAGCTTTTCTATGGGTACAATTCTTTCGGAAATTGTGACAGGTATTGTATCATAACTTTTGCTCAGTCTCATTACGACAACATAAAAATTGTAAAACGACTCTCCATATATCTTATGACTGTATTCAATTTCGGAGGATATTATTCCTGATATTGACGCAACATTATTCTCTGCAAGTTCAGCTGACACAAAAAAACTCCCTTCTCTGTTGTAATTAAAACAAGTTTTTTCCTATGGCGACTTCCATTATATACAATAACAAAGGTTAATGCAATTACTTTTTAACCTCTTTTGCCTCTCTGGATTCCCTGGTGGTCTATGTAGTAATCGGTCTTGTATATAAGTTCGGAAACCTTGACAAAATCATAGCCTTCATTCTTCAAATGCTTGATGATGACCGGCAGAACATCCTTTGTATGTTTTGTGTCATTATGGAAAAGAAGTATGCTGCCGGACCTTGTTCTTCCTGTGACCCTGTCTATAATGTTCTGGGCAGTCATCGAATCTTTCCAGTCTATGCTGTCAACAGTCCATTTTATAGTATACAATCCTTTCCTCTGGGTAAGCGTCAAAAGCTCCTCCGTATGGTCTCCTGAAGGAGCCCTGTATAACAAAGGCCTGAATCCTACAATCTTCTCTATTGCATCATTTGCCTTGTCTATCTCCTCTTCCATCTGTTTCACAGATATTCTGGAGGGCAGCTTGTGGGAATATGAATGATTTCCAATCTCATGACCTCTGTCATGTATCAATTTAAGCATCTCAGGATTCTTCTCCGCCCAGATTCCTAGAACAAAAAACGTAGCCTTTACCTGTTCCCTGTCCAGAATATCAAGTATCTCAGGTATGTCATCAGCACCCCAGGCACAGTTAATTGTAAGAGAGATTCTCATGTTATCATCGTCCGTACCATATATGGGTAGAAGGGTTTCCTGAGCCCTTCCCAAATGATCCTTTACCATCGACACAACCGCCAGCATCATTACAATAACCAGGACAAGAGAAATAATTAAAAATTGCCTGCCGTGTTTTATGTATATCAGTTTCATAATAAGCTCCAAAACCTTGTTTGCTAAATATTACGCAAAACACGAATGATTTATGACAAACAATATGGCGGGCACAGCCCGCCTCATTATTTCTATTTATGATATTCTGAGACTTATCGTATCCAGCCTCTTCATATTTTCCTTCATGTCTACTGAGTATATCGGCACACCAGGCGCCATGTTCATTATCTGTTCCAAAAACGACCCTGCTCCCAAATTGCCCGGGAGACCGGTCACCATAATCATTGGTTTGAATCTTTTTATAGTATCGTGCGCTGCCTCATACATGTCATCTGAGTATACAACTGTAAGTTCGGCATCCGCACTTTTTGCAGCTTCGCTTAGTTTCTTAAGGTCGCTTGCGCGATTGTTCCAATCGCCCTTGATGCTTCCCTGTATGCTAACAATTACAAGTTCCACCTTGTTATCATCAGCCAGTTTTCTTCCTGCGCTGACGATACTTTGGCAGGCATCGGGATTGGTTACCCAAACCAATACGGTTTTCTTCCTCTCTTGTTTTCTTGTCTTCATCGACACTTTCCTTTCTATATAATTTTAAAGGTTCAAATTAAAGCAAATCGCCTCCTTATGCACTTTACGCATTTCACTGTTCCCAGTATAACATATCTATCTCCATTTTTCAATCAAAAATCATTAATCGAAATTATTGACTTATAAATTTTTATGTAATATTATTTTATCTAACAAGCTTAAGGAAGGGATAACATGATAACTCCAAACGAAAAAATATTGAGTCAGTTTGCTTTTAGTGGCAAGCACATAAGCACAGAGCCAATAATTGCAGGTCACATCAATAATACTTTTCTAGTTACATACGACAAGGCAAAGTATACGCTGCAGCGCATCAACACAAATGTTTTCAAGGATCCGTACAAACTAATGAGCAACATTCAAGGGATAACCAAACACATATACAACAAAATGAAATCATTAGGCAATGATCCGGAAAGAGCAACTTTAAGGGTTGTGGAAACCATTAATGGACAACCTTTGTTCAAGGACGAAGATGGCCATTTCTGGAGAGCCTATTATTATATTGACGATGCGAAAGCTTATGACATTGTTGAAAACCCGAGTCTTTTCTATGAAGCAGGAGTTATACTTGGAAAATTCCAAAAACTTTTGGAAGACTATCCTATTGATTTACTTCATGAGACAATACCTGATTTTCACAACACTCCAAAAAGGTTTGAGAATTTTGTAAAAGCCCTTGAGCAAAACGCATCACGCAGAGCCCATGAATGCAAGGAAGAAATAGAATTTGTTCTTTCCAGGGAAAAATACTGCCCAATTATTGTTAATCTGATGAATGAGGGAAGAATACCAAAAAGAGTTACACACAATGACACAAAACTGAACAATGTCCTTATCGACAACAAGACAAACAAGGCAATCTGTATTGTCGACCTGGACACCGTAATGCCCGGCTCTGCACTTTACGACTTTGGAGACAGTATACGATTTGGAGCAAGTTCAGCCCTTGAAGACGAAAAGGACCTTGACAAGGTATATATGGTAACTGAATTGTTCGAAGCGTATGCAGATGGCTACCTGAGCCAGGTCAAATCATCCCTTACAAAGGACGAAATTGACAACCTTGCCATGTCCGCCATAATTATTACTTTGGAAATAGGAATGCGCTTTTTGACTGACCATTTGGACGGAGATGTTTACTTCCAGATTCACAGGGAAAACCACAACCTCGACAGAGCAAGAACCCAGTTTAAACTGGTGGAAGACATGGAATCAAAATACGATGAAATGGTGGAGATTATAAATAGAACAGCGAGCAAGTATTAGAAAGCCGTTGCATAATGCAACGGCTTTCTTTTACACAATCACATCTATTCCCATTTCTCTTAAATACTTTTTTAAATCTATAATCTCAATTTCTTTAAAATGGAACAGCGATGCAGCCAAAAGCCCTCTAGCTTTCCCTTCTTTTACAACCTCGTAAAAATGCTCCTTTTTACCAGCACCTCCGGAAGCAATAACGGGTATGCTTACATTTTCAGCTACTAGTCTTGTAAGTTCTACATCATATCCGTTTTTCGTTCCATCTCTATCCATACTTGTAAGGAGGATTTCTCCAGCGCCAAGCTCTTGCACTTTTTTCGCCCATTCAACCACATCAACACCGGTGTTTGTTTTTCCTCCGTTTATCATCGTATCGTAGCCTGAACCGTCTTCCCTTTTCCTGGCATCTATTGCAACAACAATGCACTGTTTACCAAACCTTTCAGCACACTCCCTGATTATGTCCGGATTCTTGAATGCAGCGGTGTTTATTGCCACCTTGTCCGCACCCTGCCTGATAACCTCCTTTACATCCTCAACTGTACGGATGCCCCCACCTACGGTGAATGGTATGTCCACATTTTCAGAGACTTTTCTTACCATGTCCAAGTGAGTCTTTCTGTGCTCGGTGGTTGCAGTTATGTCGAGAAAAACAAGTTCGTCCGCACCAGCTTTTGAATACGCTCTACCTACCAGTACAGGATCACCTGCATCAATCAGATTCTCAAAGTTTACTCCTTTTACTACTCTTCCCCTGTTAACATCAAGACAGGGTATCACTCTTACCTGCATGGGCTTTTAGCTCCTTTAAAAAAGTTTACCTGTTTAGTATAGCAAAGCGTTCATTTTTAGTAAAGAAGGTTTACAGAAGAAGAAAGATATAATATACTTTAATATAAGAAACATGGAGGGGTTGTTCATGGCCAGAAAAAAGTTGAATGAAATAGAAATATACGAAAAGAAAAGAAAAATAAAGCTGATAATATTCCCTTTGTTGGTAATAATTATAACTCCAATGATAGTTTTTGCCGCTTCCCGCTTGACCACTCTATCTGAGCAGCTTAATGTCAAACTGCCTCACACTATGATAATCTACAGGGCAAGGGACCAAAGAAGCCGGGAAGTGTTTGACCAAAACGCACTTAAAGACATCACCAGAAGAATCAACATGATGCCAAAAGAAAAGGTTTACGATCAGAGAAATGTATACATAGATTACGAAAACGCATACTACCTTACACTTCAATTCGAAGATGATTACGGTTACGACTACACTGAGCAGTACCTAATTTCCGGTACATACATGAGCGTATCCAAGGATGGAGTTACAGAACTATATAAAATCAAATCAAAAGATGATGTAGACAAACTCATAAGTTCAATCAACACCGTTCTGAGGCCCAGAAGAAATCGTGGAGATTGGTCTCAAAACTAGATATTTTCTTTGATACAAGGTATAATAGATGTTAAATTTTATTTCAACAAGGAGAATCAGTATGCACAGAATTCTTGAACTTTTGGAAAATAACAGCAATCTGACCCCTGAAGACATAGCAGTCATGATTGACAAAACCCCTGATGAAGTAAGGGCAGCAATAAGTCAGTACGAGAAGGAAGGCGTCATTGTTGGCAAGAAAACCATTATCAACTGGCAGAAAGCTGACAAGGACCTTGTTACAGCTTTTATAGAAATAAAATGCACACCGCAGTATGGAAGAGGTTTTGACCAGATTGCAGAACGCTTCTACCAGTATGAGCAGGTCAAATCCGTTTATTTAATGTCGGGTGCATACGATCTTGCTCTGATTGTTGAAGGCAATTCACTTACCGAGGTTGCTTCCTTCGTATCAGGCAAACTTGCTCCCATGGACACCGTTATAAGTACATGCACCCACTTTGTACTCAAGAAGTACAAAGACAACGGAGTCATGCTTGAAACGCCCCCAAAAGATGAAAGACAGGTGATGGCGTTTTGAAATTCTCTCCAAAAGATCAGATAAATTCAGTTGTTGCGAATTTGCCCCCATCAGGTATTCGCAAACTTTTTGATATTGCTTCAGGCATGGACGGTGTAATTTCCTTGGGAATAGGTGAACCAGACTTCATAACTCCCTGGCATATTCGCAATGCCGGTATCATGTCTTTGGAAAAAGGCAGAACCCAATACACCTCCAACGCCGGGCTTGTGGAACTCAAGCAGGAAGTCGCAAACTATATGAAGAGGCGCTTTGGCCTATCATATGAACCAAACAACCAGGTTTTGATTACTGTTGGCGGCAGTGAGGCCATTGACCTGGCAATACGTGCATTTGTGGAGCCAGGTGATGAGGTGCTGATTCCCATCCCCTGTTTTGTCTGCTATGATCCAATAACAAGACTTGCAGGAGGAGTCCCTGTCCTTTTGGAAACTAAAGCGGAGGACAACTTCAAACTCACTCCCGAGCTTCTTAAAAAGAACATCACAGACAAAACAAAAGCACTGATTCTGCCCTTTCCCAACAATCCCACAGGAGCAATAATGGATAAGGAAGACCTGGAGAAAATAGCAGAGGTTCTGCGCGATACGAATATAATGATAATATCGGATGAGATTTATGCTGAACTTACTTACACTGACAAAAGGCATGTCTCCATTGCTGAAATAGATGGCATGTATGATAGAACCGTTGTAATAAACGGGTTTTCAAAAGCTTATGCCATGACAGGCTGGCGTCTGGGATTTGCCTGTGGACATCCTGATGTAATCGGACCTATGATAAAAATACACCAGTATGCTATAATGTGTGCTCCAACTACAAGCCAGTATGCTGCAATAGAAGCTCTTAGGTTTGGAGACAAGGATATTGAAGACATGAAGACCGAGTACAATTACAGAAGAAAGCTCATTGTTAACGGCTTCAACAAAATGGGACTTGACTGTTTTGAACCAATGGGTGCCTTCTACTGCTTTCCAAGCATAAAGAGAACAGGCCTTTCATCTGAAGAGTTCTGTGAAAAACTTCTTTTGGAAGAGAAGATTGCACTGGTTCCTGGAGTCGCTTTTGGAAAGAGCGGCGAAGGTCATTTAAGAGTTTCATACGCCTACTCCGTGGAACATATTAAAAAAGCTCTGGAAGGTGTGGAAAGATTTATATCTAAATATATATGAATAGAATAAGACAGGGGCTCTCACGAGCCCCTTTATTTATGATTTTCTCTTCTTAACCACAACCACCACTACTACACCTGATACCAAAAGAAAACCCCACTATATGGAGGTTGACACAGGAGATGTCTTGGGGGTTGGTGATGTCTTTGATGTAGATGACGGAGTCTTGGTAGGTGTAGGACTTGGTTGCCGTCTTATAATCTTAATATAGTACATGGCAGAAGTCTTCATATCGGATGCAGTTACTAATATTTCCGGTACAATAACATAGATTTGCTGCAAAAGCTATATGAAAAAAAGATGTCATAAAAAAAGTCACATTAGTCGATAATCGACTAATGTGACCTCTTCGTGATTTCTTATCCTTTTTTCTTTTTCATTACTACGGCTACTGCAGCACCTGCTACAACCAAAACAGCTACAACTACAATTATGATAACAACGCGTGTATTTGAACCGCCATCTTCTTTTTTATCCTCTTCAGTTTCAGTTGGATCTGGACTGTCTGTCTTATCTGGAGTTGGTGTTCTTTCAGGTGTAGGTGTTGGCTCTGGTGTAGGTGTTGGTTCAGGAAGTGATGATACATCAAAGTTTCTTGCAGCCTCCTCGGTTCCAAAGAACAGTATGTAGGCTATCTCAAAAACATATTCCTGATCGGCACTTGGAAGTATATCAAACCTGAAGGACAAAAGATCTCCCTTCCAGTGTTTGTTTGTTGAAAAGTCGATTATGACATCCTGCCATTCGGTGGTATCCTCATAGCTGAATACTACCGAACCTCCGGGAGCGGGACCTTGGAATTCGGTTGTGTTAAAGAATATCTCTGCTGATCTTGGCGCACCTTCCGGTCTCTTGATACCAATTCTCATTATTGGATACTCCTCACAAGGAACAGGTTCCAATTCGTCTAACAGTAAGTGGAACTGAGGGTCTCCAATACCTGGTACTACCTGTACTATGAGTTTTCCATCCTCTATGTACAAATCCTCAATATCATGTTTATCTATCTCTGTAAAATAATACTCAGCATTCGGATCCGAAAATCTCATAAGAGCACCTTTGAATGGCTCTGGATCAGTGTTGACTTCGCCAGTTTCAACCTTTACAGGTGTAAGATTACCATAAGGAACCTCTGGAGCTTCGCCCTTGAACTCAACGTACATTCTAGCCGAGAGGCCTTTGTTGTAATGACCGTCCTCAAAAAAGTTCTGGCCAGGATACGGCTTATGTGACCAAATACCTACACCAGGATTTATCGCACTTCCCGTTTCATCATACGCATCAGTTATCTCAATTACATATTCACCTGCTGCGAGAGGATCAGCCTCTGTAAATTCGAAGCCGAGATAGGAATTATCCTGATAATCTTCAAATGTATGCTTTATAATCGGATCTTTGGAGACACTAGTTGCATAGTCTGTGTCAAAAGCATACAAAGCCAGTGTTAGTTCTCCAATATCATTGTTCCAGCTTGGACAACCTATTCCTACATAAAGTGCATCAGCAGCCAGCGAAAATTGAATGCCGACTGTTTCATCCTCCTTGATGGAATATGCACTGTTTTCATCTCCCGAAAAATTCGGATCAATTTTTGAATCTTTTTGCGGAATTTCTTTTGGTGTTCCTTTGGCCTGTACCATTGTAACTGCCAAAATGGAAACAACAATTAAAATAATTGCGACTACGAGTTTGGATTTCATAACATGCCTCCTTTTGTTGTTGGTGGTTATATTTTAACATATTCATAACAAAATGCAAACAATAGCCTTTAAAAAAAACAATTATTCATCTAATAAAATATAAAAAAAGGAGCTGCAGCGAAAAGCTGAAGCCCCTTTGATTAAATTTGTTAACTATTTTTCTTCTTGGCTATAAATACAACAGCAACGCCAGCAACTACGAGAACGGAAACACCAACGATAGCAATTATCATTCCTGTATTTTGTCCGCCTTCTTCCGTTTCTTTCTCTGTTTCAGTTGGAGAAGGACTCTCTGTCTTCTCTGGAGTTGGAGTTCTTTCAGGAGTTGCAGTTGGTTCTGGTGTTGGTGTTGGTTCAGGAAGCGTGCTAACATCAAAGTTTCTAGCAGCCTCTTCTGTACCAAAGAACAGAATATATGCAATTTCAAACAAGAATTCATCTTCTGAGCTTTGGAGAATGTCAAACCTGAATGACAAAAGATCTCCCTTCCAGTTTTTGTTTGAGGAAAAGTCAACTATGACATCCTGCCACTCGGTGGTATCCTGGTAGTTGAAAGTAACAGAACCACCTGCAGCAGGTCCTCCAAACTCTGTGGTATTGAAGAATATCTCCGCACCTGTAGGAGCACCCTCAGGCTTCTTCAGACCAATTCTCATAATTGGATACTGGTCGCAAGGTACCATTTCCAACATATCGCTAACAAGTATATTGAACTGTGGGTCGTGGCTAGGCATGACCTGAACAAACAGCTTGCCGTCTTCAATATACATGTCACCTATGCCAAATTTGTCCTGCTCGGTGTAATAGAATTCTGCACTTGGATCAGAGAATCTCATGAGAGCTCCCTCAAAAGGATTGGGATCAGTATTTACTTCACCATTATCACTCTTTACAGGTGTCAGGTTGCCATATGGAACCTCTGGAGTTCCACCTTTGAACTCGACGTACATTCTTGCGGACAAACCTTTATTGTAGACACCGTCTTCATAAAAGAACTGACCAGGATACGTCTTGTGGGACCAGAGTCCTACACCTGAGCCGCTTTCATCAAACGCATCACTTAATTCAATTACATATTCACCTGCTTTAAGGGGAGCAGCTTCAGTAAACTCAAAACCAATATATGAGTTATCCTGATAGTCCACAAATGTATGCTTCACTATTGGATCCTTGGAAACACTGGTAGCATAGTCAGTATCAAAAGCATACAAGGATACTGTAAGTTCTCCAATATCATTACTCCAGCTAGGACAGCCTACACCTACATAGAGGGCATCTGCCGCTAATGAGAATTGTATTCCAACAGTTTCTCCCTCATTAAGGGGGTATGCACTGTTGTTTTCACCTGAAAAGTTAGGTTCTAGTTCTGAATCCTTTGTTACAATTTCTTTAGGCGTCCCACTAGCGCTTACCATGGTAACTGCCATTATTGACGCAATAATAAAAGCTATTATTACTATAAGTTTTGATTTCATATACAGCCTCCTATAATTTCGTTTGCAGTATATTTTAACATACTGCAAACAAAACGCAACAGGTTAATCACTAGTTCACAATTGAATCAAAATATAGTACAAAAAGTTCCGAATTTAGTACAATCCATTAATCCTGTTTCTTTTTCCTTAACATAACTAAAACAATAACTATTGCAGCAATTACCACAACTCCAACTATTGAGGCAACTATAATCGGTGTTATATTGGATGATTCGCCCTTTGTACTTTCTTCTGCCGTTTTTGTTGGAACTGGTGTATCGGTAGGATCCGGAGTTGGCGAAGGTTCTTCCGTAGGTTCCGGTGTAGGCGGTACGTATGAGGAGTCGGAAAAGATTATTTCCGTAATCGCAACGCCGTCCTGCCTGTCGCCAATTTTGGCCATGGTAAGTGCAAGGTAGACAACTCCATTGTAATCTGTATCAAGTTCCATCACCACTTCATTATCAGCTACCGCCCAATTACCGTATGGATTCTCCAGATTCACCTGTGCAATTATCTCCACATCTTCTATGGGATTATACGCACCGTCTGTGGTGGGACCGTTTTTGGTAAGAGCAAACCAAGCGCTCTTTTCGTCATCGTAGAACTGGGCTCCCTGGTCTGCCCCATAACGAATAGTCACTGTATCATATTTACTCAGATCAATTTCACCAAGACAATGATAATCTCCAATATTGCCCATCTGTAGAACATAGTCATTATACCCAGCTGCAGTGAAGATATGTACGTTGCCCTTGCCCTCCTGTTCCTGCAAGGCTTCAATGTCAAGCTCCAACGGAGGATTTGCAGCAAATACATTTGCAACCAACAGAAGCATGCATACAGTTAGTATTACTGTGAAAAACCCAGCTTTTCTCATATATATCACCCTTCCATATATTTATATTTTAATTTTAATATTTTCTATGCTATTGTCAAACAATATATTAATATTGGTAAAAATACTTCATTGATTTAACACATTAATGTATTGCAATGATATATAGAAGAATATATAATGTATTTTTGTATACTACATATACATTAATCAAAGAAGTAAGGAGAGTTCATGATCATGAAAAGAACAATAATAGTTTTGTTAATGGCCGTTATAATGGTGCTGTCTTTATTCTCAGGATGTACAAAGAATGATGAGAATACACTATTGGTTGCAACAAATGCGGAATTTGCACCATGGGAGTTTCTCAAAGATGGCGAAATAGTTGGCTTTGATGCTGATTTGATCAAACTGGTTGCTGAAAAGATGGGCATGAAGATCAAATTCGAAAACATGGAATTTGACAGCGTACTGGTTTCAATTGCTTCAGGTAGTTGCGATGCAGCTATCGCAGGCCTTACTATCAACGATAACAGAAAGAAATCTGTTGACTTTTCCACCCCATATTACATAGGAGCATCCCAGATTCTGATTGTAAGGGAAGATGACGATGTATTCACTGGCACAACCAAGGAAGAGCTTGACGAACAGCTGAAGAATAAAACCATAGGTGTTTGTATTGCATTTACTGGCGAAGCATATGCCAAGGGAGATGACGAATGGGGCTTTAAAGGCATCGAAGGAGCCGATGTCAAGGTATATGACAATGCAAGCACTGCCGCAGAGGATCTCAAAAACGGTACCCTTGATACAATCATTATGGACGACACAGTTGCATACAAACTTGTGGATACAGAAAGTTTTAAGGGAGTTCTGAGGGTTGTTGACATTCCTCTCACAACAGAAGCTTACGGGATAGCTGTAAAGAAAGGCAACAAAGAATTACTGGAGAAGATAGACAAGGCTTTGAAGGAACTTGAAGAAGAAGGAAAAATCAAGGAATTGTTTGAAAAGTGGAATATAGATCAAGAATAAAGGATATTTAAATGTTTGACGATTTTTGGGGAAAGTTTCACAGGATATTTATAGTACAAGAAGGATACAAGGACATACTTGCAGGACTCGAGAATACCATAATCATTGCTCTGGGAGCTTTGATTTTAGGTATATTGCTCGGAGTCATAACTGCTACGATAAAGATTCTTCCTAAAAAAGGTGTGTTAAAACGCACTCTACATCTAATTACAGATTTATACATAACCGTTATACGCGGCACTCCCGTAGTGGTGCAGCTCCTTATAGCCTATTTCGGCATTTTTGCAAAACATAGAACAATCGACGCTATCACAGTAGCCATATTGGTTTTTGGTATTAATAGCGGTGCATATGTAGCGGAAATAGTGAGAGCTGGAATTCTTGCCGTAGACAAGGGACAAATGGAAGCAGGAAGGTCTTTGGGACTATCTTTTGGAACAACCATGTCAAAGATAATCCTTCCGCAAGCTATTAAGAACATCATTCCAGCATTGGGCAACGAATTCATTACACTGATTAAGGAGACATCGGTAGCAGGCTTTATAACAGTTACTGATGTAACCCGTGCAGCTAGAAGTCTTGCCGGCAAGCACTATGAGGCTGGTGTCATATACCTGGTTCTTGCGGTTGCATACCTGGTGCTCGTGCTTGCTGCCACTGCCCTTGTCAACTTTATAGAAAAGGAGCTGAGGAAAAGTGATACGCGTTAATAACATACACAAGTCCTTTGGTGATTTGAAGGTACTCAAGGGAATAAACTACCACATAAAAAAAGGCGAAAAGATTGTGGTTGTTGGTCCTTCAGGTTCAGGCAAAAGCACCTTCTTAAGGTGCCTTAATCTATTGGAGGTTCCTGAAGAAGGAGAAATATTCTTTAAAGGTGAGAAAGTCAACTGTCCTGAATGCAATATTAATGAACTGAGAAGAAATATTGGGATGGTGTTTCAACAATTCAATTTGTTTCCACACCTTACAGTACTTGAAAACATTACCCTGGCTCCTGTTACCCTCAAGTTACAAAGCAAGAGCGATGCTGAAGAGAAAGCAAAAAACCTTCTTAAAAGAGTCGGCCTTCTTGACAAGGCCAAAGCATATCCCAATCAGTTATCCGGTGGGCAGAAACAAAGAATAGCAATAGTTAGAGCCTTGGCAATGAATCCAAGCGTCATGCTTTTTGATGAGCCAACCAGTGCACTGGACCCTGAGATGGTGGGTGAAGTTCTAGATGTTATGAAACAGCTTGCCGAAGAAGGATTAACCATGTTTGTTGTAACTCACGAAATGGGGTTCGCAAGAGAAGTTGCTACAAAGGTTCTGTTCATGGACGAAGGTATGATTCTTGAAGAAGCAAGTCCTGATGAGTTTTTCTCAAACCCGCAGCATCCAAGATTAAAAGAATTCTTATCGAAAGTATTGTAAAAAAAATGCTCCTCTGCATAACTCAAGAGGAGCTTTTTTATTCTAATTCTTTTTTCTTAATACTAGAACAATTGTCACTATTCCAGCTACAATCGCCACGGAAGAAATTATAATAATGATTGTATTTGAATCAATTCCCTTGTCGTGTTTTTCATCCTTGGTATTCCCTCCGTTATTCTCACCATTGTTCTCATCGCCGTTCTCATCATTGTCTCCAACCTCATCCGTTGGCTCAGGCTTCTGCTCAACATAGGACACTACAAGACAGTTCAGCACCTGCCTTTCAGCACCACCTTTGTCTGCAGGATTGTTTGCAACCTTGTACTCATTCTCATCCAGAACAACTGTCGTGGCAGATCCTCCACCATCAAATATGAAGGCATCAACAAGGTCCAGATCCTTGACAAGGTCCTTGTAAGAGGCAATTCCCACGCGGCCGCCATCATGCTTACTGGAACCGTATGTACCCATGATTATTTTTCCTTCCGAAGTGATTCCAATAAAAGCTGTAGGATAGGAACCACCAGGGGAAACATTTTGAAATCTTCCATTTACAACAAAGGGGATATGTCCACCGGTCGCAACCTTTGCTCTTCTCCACTCTTCTGTAAATCTTCCGTTTTTGTCCCTTACATCAACCTTTATATTTATCTCATCCCCTATCTGGTAATCGGAGATTTTGGATACTCTTGAACCTCTTGCGGTAAGTATGATCTTGTTTGAATTAGCTTCCATAACAGGATTGTCTTTATCTTCAGGTCCGTATATGGCAATAACTTTTCCCGTTATATCCGTTCCATGCTTTATGACATAATCCGGCGTAGATGTAATGTCAATAACAACCTCAAAGGCATCATCCAGCGCATAATTGTTGGCACACCCTTTGTCAGTATACATGACAAGAGCATTGTTTGCCGGAAGTCTGTTTATTCCATCAGCTTTCGCATTTGTGTTCTTTGTCAAGTTCGTAATATTCACAGTTGCAGTAGGATTGGACAAGATAGGAATATTGTCCTCGGTAATTCCGAAACTCCAAAAATCACCTTCAAAAGGAGTTTCCTGCCGCATATGGGATGTGGATACTATTTCTCCGTCAATAACATTATATCCTCTAGGTAATGTCAAACCCTTCTTCACCACAGGATCGTTGTATCCACCATAGGAGGTTTCGCTGCCCAATACTCTGGAATGAGCATATGTAACCGTCCAAAGTTCTGCATTTATTGCAGCCAAAGCCTTCTTTCCATCCGTCCCGTTAAACTCCTTTATCATATCAGAAGTTCTCTTCCATGCATGGGTTATAAAAGGGCTGCCGTAAACATTATCAAAAACTATTCCTTCTTTTGAAAGGTCCACTTCTATCAGGTCAAACTGTACGTTGTTGTAATTCTTACCCGCCTTGATTTGAGTATACTTGACTCCGTCAGCAAGCTCCCTTTCAGCTGTGACCCTGTTATTCTCGCCGGTCAACGTATAAGCAAAAACACTCGAACATCCAACAATAGCGACAATTAATAAAACAACTAGAATTTTTTTCATGTTTCACCCTCACACATTATATTTTTTTAATTATCTCACAAAAATCCTTTCATTACAAGAAATCAAATCTTAATATAAATTCTCCGTCCTCAACATCCCCATCTCATAAAAGCCTTCCACAGACAGAACACAAACAACATTCTACTACTTTTTAGAAAAAATGTTATGATAATTGAAAGATTTGCAGTACTTTTTTTGAAGTATATTAATGGGGGAAGAAAAAAGGAGGAGATGGCTTGGATGAACTAATAGTTGACATACTAAAGAAAAACCCAGAGAAGGGGTTAAAACTCATTATTGACCAATATACCGGATTAATTTACACAATATGCCATAACAAGCTTAAAGGAGTCATGTCTCACGAAGACATAGAGGAATGTGTTAGCGATGTTTTTGTTGATATTTACAAGCAGCGAGATATCATTGATCTTGCCAAAGGCTCGCTAAGAAGCTATTTGTGTGTCATTGCAAAGCGTAAAGCAATTAATTTATACAACTCGATGTCTTTAAAAAAGAATATTGCTGCAAAAAATGCAATACCTCTGGAGGACGACTTGCTGAACAAAGTGCAAGATGAAAACCTCACCCCCGAAGAGATATACATAGAGTATGAAAACAGAATTGAAGTTGCCAAGGCCATAAGAGACTTGGGGGAACCAGACTGCGAGATACTTGTCAGAAAGTATTTCCTAATGGAAAGCTCAAAAAAAATAGCAGAGTGTTTTGGCATGAGTGCCAACGCAGTAGATATAAGGGTACATAGAGCTCTTAAGAAACTAAAAACAATGCTTGGAGGAAACGAAAGTGAAAAAAGAGAAACTGTCAAATCTATTTGACGATCCTACTGTCGAAGAAACTGAAATTCTAGTTACTGATAATATTAAGACTGAGGAATTTGAATCCAGGAAAGGAATCATAACCAAAAAAGTATTGAAACAGATTCCGTCAGTTAAGAGAGTTTTTGTCGTGAGTAAAAAAGGTGTTTTTGCGGCAGCCGCTACAATAATTGCTCTATTTGTTATCTCACTTACAATAATTTTAGTCATGGATCGAGATCCAAGTAATGGTACAATAATAAACAACCCAACTCCAACACCATCTATAACAAACCATATTACAACAACACCAAGTGTGATTCCGACAGCCACAGCGCCATCAACCACAAAGACGCCAGCACCTACAAAAACATCCACTCCAGCACCAGGAACTCCAACTGCAACAGCCGAGCCTACATCAGAACCCACTTCCACTCCTAAACCAACACCTTCTCCCACCCCCATACAACCAAGAGAAGGTATTGAAAAAGACTGGCCGGATGATAATTGGGCACCCGCGAGCGCAACAGTATTTCTGGCAGATTATCCACCAGAATACAGTTATTTTGATAACCGGTTTATGTTTGAGCTTCAAAATATTGTGAGTCAAAAAACAGTATTGGCTCTGGAGAAATTTTCGTATGGCACTGCATACGAGTTGTTAAAACAAGGAGGGAATGTAAACTACAGTCCATTAAGTCTGTACTTTGCACTGAGCCTGTGCGCTCAAGGTGCGGAAGGGGAAACTTTTGAGGAACTCATGAATGTGTTGGGCCTGAACAATATGTCAAAAGAGTTCCTGATGGATGAGACAAGGAAATTGTACAACAGACTTTACATTGATCATGAGTTTGGAAAGTTAAAGATAGCAAACTCGGTCTGGCTGTCCAATCTTAATGGCGTTACCTATAAACAAACCTTTATTGACAACGCAAGACAGCATTTCTATGCAACCTTGTTCAGTGTGGATTTTACAGATGAAGATACAAGCAAACTAATGAAAAAATGGATATTTGACAACACCGAGGGAACACTTGCACCAGATTTTCCGCATGACCCTACAACCATATTTAAAATAATCAACACAATATATTATAGAAATCAATGGAACGAAGAGTTTGAAGAAGAAAACAACTATCTCGACAAGTTTTATGGATGCACTGAAACAACAGATATGGAGTTCATGAAAAGAACGGATGTGCAAGCAGAATACTATAAAGGCGAGGACTATGCATGTACAACCCTGAGGGTTAAAGGCGGAAAGATGGTGTTCTTGCTGCCTGATGAAGGAGTCAGTATAGAAGACTTCCTGACCAGTCCGGGAAAACTGGAAGCAGCAATCAAATCCCCCACTATTTATGCACCACTATTTGATGGGTATATGGTTACTTTGCATTTACCCAAGTTTGGATTTGAAAGCAAACTTGACCTGCTTGACATGGTCAAGAACCTAGGGCTGAATGATGCCTTTACAGATGTCGCAGATTTCTCAGCCATTACCGATATCGACTTGTTCTTGACCGATATTAAACAAGACACATATATTCAGGTTGATGAAAAAGGCATAACCGCATCAGCGGTAACCAATATCAGCGGTGGTATGGGTTCTCCAGAATGGATGGAAGTTGAAGTAAATCTGAACAGACCTTTTATTTACTGCATCATGCATGAAGAAAAAATGCCCATTTTCCTGGGCGTGTTTGCAAATTAATACGCCTACCACGTTCGATGCTACAGGGATAAAAACACTTGTGAGATCCAATGGCGAATCCATCTATCCGCATATAAATATTGTAAGTATAAAAACATGGAGTAACCTTGCAGAAGGCGATTGGCTTCAAGTCAGCAGCATGTCAGTAGCATATTTTTTAGAGGATGTTGCCGGACAATTACCCACCTTGATTTAAGAAGAGGATTTCTCCGTGGAATACAGCGCCAATGTTTCGTTTTACTTTGTAGACATTTACACAAGTGATTTTACCCGCATCCATCACTATAGAGAAAGGAAACTATGTCGAGGAAGCAGACGATTATGAAAGCGCAACCTTGGAATGTACATTCACTTTAATAAAGAATTAAATCTTTAATGGGGCTGTCAGGCAGCCCCATTTTGCTTTAAATACCAATACTGGAAATACTGTCGACAAATGCCTGCATTTCCGCCTTTGATTTGATTCCCCTGGTTCTGCCAATAACACTTCTTTGCTTGTCAGGACTCAATGAAGAGAAGTACTGCATGGAATTCATATTTTGTGCAAGAGCCATGGCAAAACCAATGGGGACTTCTCCATTTGTCAAATTTTTCTCCATTCCAGCCACCCCTGATTATTTTCCACACAAAAAAATATTATATCCATGAAAAATCAAACCATTTTTAAGAGAGCTTTTTTACCTGGCATCCCTTTTGTTATTCCAAGTTTTTCAGCTTCATTAGTAACAGACTCCAAAGGAGCTTCAAGAAGTTCCTCGATAGTTCTAACTCCAACTGCTCTTCCCGCAATAATTTTCCTGTCTTTCAATTTTTCATTTAATAAAGAAACATCCAAAGCACCGCACATGATATATCCTTTATCTGATGAAACAACAAGCAGGGTGGTTTTAGGAAGCTGTACAGAAACAGCAATAAATACATAACCATCCAGATTAATTGGTTTTACATCAATCATCCGCACATCCCCTTTCGTTTATAGATTATGCGTTTAAAAACAATATTGCCACTTTGGAAAATTCTGATATAATTGCAATTAACACAGAATAAAAAGGTGCGTGATTCAAATGAGAAAGCTGGTATTAATTTTAATACTTGTTATTGCATTAGTAACAACATCCTGCGGAATAGTTACAGAAGACATCAGAATCCCAAAAAAAAACCCCCGAAAAAACCGCTGAGAAAACCCCTGAGAAAACATATGGCAATTCAATTATCCCTCCATATCCTACACCTGTTAATACGTCACCAGACTTTGTAACAATAATGGATAGAACAGATACGTCAAAATCAAAAATAAAAAGGGAATTTTCAATTATGCTTGAAAAGAAATATATTGATCATTTTGTTGATGGTGAGTATGTCTATCTGTTAATGAGTGGTTCAACCAAAGACAATGTGATTTGGGTTTTCACAAACGGCACTTTTGAGACAGCGAGCACCTTTGAAGCACCAGAAAGCTCAAAACTCCTGTATGTGGAAGGAGATACCTTGTACATAGGAACATTCGACACAATCTACGAATATGACAAAAACACTTATGAGCAAAAAAAGAAACATACGATTAATGTCATGACGAACAACATGCTGGTATATAACGGGATTATATATATTTCCGCTGTTAGAACAGGTGGGCAGCACATAATCGCCATACCACCAGAAGGTCCAGGCTTTTCTGCAAGGGTGGATAATACAGAAGGCATGTGTGTTAATAAGGATGAAGGCATTCTTTATGTAGCAGGAAAATCAAAGCTTTATGCTTTCAAGCTGGATAACCTGGAACTCATAAAAGAGATAGACCTCCCTCACAATCAGGAAAAGAAGATGGTCTTCTACGACAGTGGAAAAGTTTATACGGCAGGCTGCGTATATGACAGCAGCAATCTGGATAATTTTATAGCGTTGATCGAAATAAATCCAGCCAAAGAAAAAGAAACATATTATGCAGACTCAAACTATGTTATTACAGAGGAAGGAGTCTTCGACAGCCAGACTCTTGACATAATAATGCCATTGGAACGAAAACTGCACCGCTGCTTTATAACCAGCTCAGGAAACGTTTTTATTATCCCGAGCCAATCAGGAACCATTATAGATATTCAAAACATAAATGATTACCTGGACGACATAAAAAGCAAAACTTTCTACACAATTGTAGAAAAGGATGCATCCCTTGCCTGGAATGGAAAGCCCAAAATTACAAGCTACTTGCTGAATGATGAAGTGATTGACATGGCAGGAACAGACAAAATATGCTACTTGGCAACATCCAATCAGAACAAGCTGATTGCCTTCAAGGTGGATACCATGGAAGTTGTTTTCTCTTTCCTGCTGCCTGGCGTTCCCGGCAGGTTGGTTATATATGATAGTGAGGCAATGATTTCCTTCCCTGATCTAAAAGTTATAAAATGCTATGATAGGACAACGGGCAAGTACTTAAGGGATATACCCCTTGAAAACCAGGTATACTCGTTTGCTGTACATGGCAGCTTTCTTTACTATACCATTAAAGGCTCATCATACATCTACAAACACAACCTTGGTGACAACACATCAATTTCCAAATCCGTCAGTTCTGATTTGGATTTCGTTATAAATGCGGAGGATGAAGTAATATATGCAGCAAATGATCGTAATCTGTACGTTCTGGATATGCATGAACTTAATATTTTCTCAATATTCAGTAGTGACAGCTATGCTGGCAAAAGCACAAGAACCGTATTCTATATAGACTACAAGATATATGCATTAGGCCATGCTTTTGATAAAAACGACACAACAAAACCAATAATGAATTATAGTACATCAAAAAGCGACATGAAGGTACTTTTCGCAGATAATGAATATGTTGTATGCATTGACGGCATCTACTCAAGAAAATCAGGCGAGCGGCTAATAACGATAGACCTGAATTTGCTAAATGCCTGGATCGAAAAGGGATACTTTGTAGGCTTTGTAAAAGGATACACAAAATCCGGAAGCAAACTTTATGTTGGCTCCATGTCTTCAATGGTAAATGGATAGAATACAAGACGGCAAGTTCATACAACTTGCCGCCTTGCATAGTTATGAGTAAGCTTTTTATCAAAGGTATTCACTTTTTCAAGCCTTCACCGCTAATCTCCAGGTAAAACTGAGGCTCAAAATCTGAATCAACCTCTCCTGAAGCAAAATCCATATGCCTTATAACAACTCTGATAAATTCATCTTCGGTTCCCGGTTTATACTTTACACCGTCACTGTAAAAAGAACCTTGCCATGCATGGTCATTATCAAGATAATCATTTAGTTTATCAACAAATGCATCAATTTGGTCCTCAGTTATCATGTTCCAGTAAATAGTTATAACGTTGCCATAGGACCTTTTGTCGCTCACTTTTGTAACTTTCCCCAGATTCGGAAAACCATCCGGCAACATTTCAGTTGGCCAATCCTCATTATATGTTGGAACCGGATCTCCCTTCTTGTCTGTAGAAGCAGGAGTAGGCGTTGCATCCGTTTGATTCGTTTCTGTTTTTTCAGGTGTCTTGTTTTCACCGTTATTGTCATCAATATTAGATATACAAGCCGTCAAAGAAAAAGCCACAAAAATGAGAACGCACCATATGACAAATTTTTTAAACATTCAATCAACTCCTTATTTAATTATTTTTATCTTGCCAATAACGGGAAGAGGCTTCTGTTCCCCCTTATTTGCACTTATCATGCACATAATGGCAAGCACAAGAATCAGTATCCACCATATCCAGGAAATAAAAGATATAAAAGCTCCAAATAACCAATAAATAGCACCAGCTATAAGCGACAATATACCTAGAACAATCTGCCCTGCAACTGACAAAATAAATAGCAGTAAACCTTGGTTTGCATGAAACCTGCCAACTTTAGAGTTTGGACAGGCGACCAATGGCAGGAAAAACAATATGCCCAGATATGCCAGTATAAATATTACTTTGTTGTCTTCCACTTCTTTTACAGCTGGCGTATTTCCAGCTACAGTTGAGCCGCATTTGTTACAAAACTTGGCCTCCTCATTATTTTCCGCTCCACAGTTCGAACAGTACATAATATCCCCCTTCTCACACTTTTATCATTCATTCTGCAAGATTTACAACAACGGACAAGGACTCAGGCGATGCTGCAAACTCAACCTTATCACCATTCTCGTTGCTCGCCGAAAATATGTATATATCATTGATTTCAGCAGTTTGAATGTCTACTACAAATCCGCACGCCTTGATTTCTTCCACGTAATCCAAATAATCCGCCAAAGGTTCCAGTGTATAAGCTGTTTGTTTATTAATGGACCAGTAGTTTACAACTTTTGTACCAGGATCAGGCAGTCCGGCCATCTTGCTACTATCCCACTTTCTATTACCACCAATAATTACTTCATCATCCTCATTACCGGTAGGCTTTTCACCCTTGCTTGCAGTAATGGTGCCGTCACCACTTTCCTTGTCATACCAAAACGATATTGTTTCTCCATCCTTGTTGGTGCCAGTGTAACTGTACTCTTCAAACACAAGTTTGTTGAATGTAAATCCTTTCTCCTGAAGCATTTCTATGTATGCTTCCGCATCCTTTTCTTTCATTTCAGAGAAAAAGTACATTGCTCCTTCTTCAGTGCTGACACTGCTGGTCAGTTTTGCTTTCGGCGCATCAAGACCAAACATTTCCTTTTTGTCCCATTTTGTCTTTCCGATTTGAATTTCTCCATCCTTATCCCCTAGTTTGATACTACCGTCCCAAAAACAGCTGGTAACTAAAAGAGCAAGGACTATGCTCAGCAGAATAAATAAAATGATTTTTGACAATCTCATGCAAACACTCCATTCTTTATTAGTTTTACATGGCAAACATACCATTTTCGAACATTGGCCACGTTTCCTTAATCAGCTTATGATTTAAGAGCGATTATGGCAATTAGTTAAAAGACATGAAGGCATAAAAAAAGCACCTCATTAGTTCTAATGAGGCGCTTTTTTGACAAATATAATTGCATTTATTCTATGTAGTCCTTAAAAAGAATTAACAATTCCGTCCTGCTGTTGATATTCAACTTTCTGTAACAGTTTGTGCAATACGTATTAACCGTCGAGTAGGATATGGAAAGCATGGCTGAAATCTGCCTAAGTGTATGTCCTTTCAGCAAAAGTCTGCACACTTCAATTTCTCTTTTGCTTAACTGATATTTTTCAAACAAATACATTTTGTCATTATCAATATCTATTATCTCCGTATCCTTTGCCCAGCCATCATAGATATGTTCTTGTGCAAGCAATGGTGACATTATCATAAAGGTTATTAAAAACAATGCGGATATGATTGACGCAAACATTGAGACCTGGGTGCTGTTAACATACTGAAGAAGATTCCCCAGAACCATGCCTCCAACACCACCTATAATTCCTACAAAAAGGATGGCTAGTTTCAAATATTTCAAGCTGTTAATCTTCTTTCCAACAATCCCAATAACATAAAACATTACAATCATGCCTGCCCCATTCCCTATTCCAAGGAGCAAGGCAAACAAGACAATAACTTCGGAAGCTTGGGCACCAAAGGCACTGCAGAGAAAGCCAAGAGAAACAAATCCAAAAGATATGTTCCCTACAATAAGGATTGCTTTTGGAAACAATGCATATATAGTATAAAAGATAACGCAGCCAATCACCCCTCCTACAAAATACCAAACCGCAACATTGCTTCCAAACTTTTTTATGGAAGTATTCAGGACCCCAACTCCGATACCTATGCATATAATTACAAAGGAAGCGTTGAAAAACAGTGTTGAATAAATATTAAATCCAACTTTCGGAATGTTGTCATCCTTTCCCTCTTCATATAACACAACTGTTTTCCTGTTTATGAAAATTATTGTTGCTATAGCAATAATAACAACCGGGAGGAACAAAATCAGATCACTCGCAGGAGGGAGTATCTTCCCATTGTGCATGTTCTGAATTATCAAAAGTATGGACACACATATATTTGAGATAATGCTGGCATAAAGCTTTTCAGTATTATTCAAACGAAAGACCATAGGTATAAACACTAACAGGCTGACACACCCCAACGAAATTCCAAATACAACAAGGCCAATAACCCGGGGAATAACTGATGTTGCAAGGAAGAATAGTGCCAAACCAAAAAGGGAAAAGGCCGCAATGATTCGTGACACTTTTACAAACCACTTTTTTTTTATAAAAAACATGAAAACAAGAGAAGATGTCAATAAAGCGGATTGAATGAGGATTCTGTCAACAGAACCAAAGACATTTTTCACATTGGGAGATGCTGTCCACCAAGAAGCAAAGGCAACAATCCATGCGTAAAATATAACCCACACCAAGACATAAGGGATGTTATGCCTTTTCAACCCTCTGAAATAAACGACATTGGACTTTAATCCATTAAAGTTCATAATAAGAGCACCTCTTTTTCTCCATAATCTTATGCTCTTCAAATCAATAAATTTCGACTAAAAAACATAAACTCAATCAAGAAGGTATTTGAGCATGCCTTCCGGATTGTTCAAAAACTGTTTTGTCAGAACATAATGTTCTGTATCCTTGTAATGAGTAAGCCTGATGTCGTTTTCAGTTAGCTCGTAAATATCCGCATTAGGGTATGAAAGCAAAATAGGAGAATGCGTAGAGATAATAAACTGAGAGTTTAACTTCACCAGTTCATGGATGTAAACCAAAAGACTCATTTGCCTTACTGGTGACAGAGCCGCCTCCGGCTCATCCAGTATGTACAGACCATTACCAAAGAAGCGATTTTGAACGAGAGATATAAAACTTTCACCATGGGATTGTCCATGCAAGGATTTGCCTCCATAGGACTCCAGCAATGGATAAGGGTATTCTTCGTCGAGTTTGTCAATCTCAGTTGCTACATTGTAAAAGCTTTCGGCTCGTAGGAAAAAACCGTCCGCAGGTCTTGAAACACCTCTTGTAAGAGTAATAAATTTGTACAGCTCTGAATGGGTGGTCTCCGTAGAAAAATTAAAATTCCTGGATCCCCCTTCTGCATTAAACCCATATTTTACAGCAATTGCTTCAAGTATTGTGGATTTTCCCGTCCCATTTTCACCCACCAAGAAGGTAACCGGTTTGTTGAAACGGAATCTTCCAATGTGCTTTACGGCTGGCAAATTGAAAGGATAGTGGGTGTCATCATGACCTTCCAAATCCAGCTCAATACCAGTTAAAAAAAGCTTACTCAACTATTATCACCCAATTGTATTTTATCACATAGTTTTCAAAAAAACTACACAATTTTAAAATTTTATACACCCGACCATGAAAAATGAAGAAAATATCCCAATTGTCCTCCCTCATCTAAAATATTGTTTATTGAATATACAGAACCATCCTCCATGCAAAGTTCAATGGCGACAGTTTTTCTTTTATGCTCCTCAAGATAAAACACCGTTAAAGTTTTGCCAGGCTCATCTAGCTCCTTAGTATAATGTATATTCTTGCTGTCAATTTTATTATTCTCAGTCAATAAAAATTCTTTGTAATACATATTTTCTGATTCCACTGTGATAAATTCCCTTGCAAACAAAAAAGTAACTTTCTTTGTATCATAATCAATCAAAATGGTGTTTCGAACAAACTCTGTACCTGCTATTCCGCCTGTTATTCTTACCGGACTTGAATAGTCCTCTATAATTACATCCGCATCTTCTGCAAGCATATAGATATTCTGCGCAACTTTCTGTACAAACCGTTCCTTATCACGTGCTTCTTTATACTCCGAAATCCCTCTCCCTCCAAAAAGAAAAGCTACAAGAGCAACAGTTATAAATGCAGCTACACCTAAAGGTATATTGCTCGCCTTTTTCTTTGTTAGTCGGACACAGAAGTAAATTAAATACACAAATTGATATATCATGCATATAGGCAGTATCGGAAAAATTACAAGCTCTATAGTTGTTTCAATCATGCCATATACAAACGCCGACAAGCCGAATATCTGTGTTGTATCCATAATAAAATGAAACCATATACCATTTATTGCAGCATCAAAACCACGATACAGTATGTATGAATATGGCAGCAAAGTTATTAGAAAGAACAATCCAAATTTATCAGTTTTTTTCATACACAATCTCCAGTTTAATTGAAGTATATTCCAATAATATCAAATATCAGGCAGTAAATCAATATTTTTCTACAAGAAAAGTCACTGTTGGATGTTACACCTTTATCGATTGCAATTTTTTTACCTTGCTTCTATTTCTATAAATCGCAGCTTTAATAATACAATAGCCTCTTGACAAACTAACGACCGTTAGTTATAATGATGCTAACACTTGTTAGTGAAGGCTTTGTTACATATTTTTATATCAAACTATTATTTAAACAATATTTATTTGACTAAAAGCTTGTCCTAAAAGTAAGTGTAATTGATTGCGAGGGATGTTTATGACAACCAAAGATTTAATATTTTATACAGCGCTACGACTTTTTTCCGAACGTGGTTATGATGGTGTTTCCATGCGTGATATAGCGGCCGCAGTAGGTATCAAAGCAGCTTCAATATATAATCATTTTGCAAGTAAGGAGGATATTTTTAATAGTCTTCTATTGGAAATGAAAAGCAGGTATGAACATATGGTTAGTGTAGTTGGTGTCCCTAATGGAAGTGCTAACGAATCTGCACAACAATATATTGGAATGCCGGTAGAGCAATTACAGATGATTGCACAAGGGCTTTTTCAGTATTTTGCTAAAGATGAATTTGCCGCACCCTTTCGTAAGATACTTTCTTCTGAGCAGTATCGTAATTCTGCAGCAGGTGATGTTTTTAGAAGTATGTTTATTGATGGTGCATTGGAATATCAAACAGACCTTTTTAAAGCTCTTATAGAGCAAGGTGAATTTATTGACGCCGATCCCGAGATTATTGCGTTACACTTCTATTCACCTATATTCTTGTTACTTCAAAGTTACGATGAAACTCAAGAGCAAATAATAATGCAAAAATT
>DUPL01000054.1 GCA_012838385.1 Clostridiaceae bacterium | reverse complement strand
ATTCGGATGGTGTTGTTGGAAAAGCATTGGATGTGATAGAAGGAGCAGAAGGCATAAGTACCGATATCATTAACTGTGACTTTGAGCATTTCACAATGGCGGCATGGGTTTATCTTGATGAAAACGTGCCCGGTACGCCCACATTTCAAATAGTCATGGCAAAGGATAAAAAAGTTCCCGGACATTTTGAATTATTCTTCATGCCGGTTGGAGACAAACTGCAGCTAAGGGTGTATTCCTACGATCTGGGTGATGCGATTGCAGTGGAGAACCCGCTGATTGAGCATGGTCAGTGGCTTCATATTGCTGCAACCTTTGATGGCAGGTATCAGAAATTGTATTTGAACGGCAAGGAAGCATACTCCAAGGAGTATGATATTGGACTTGTGTCGTCTGTAGGAAACAGCGTGATTGCCTTTGGTGCCCTGGTTGAAGGCGATCTAAAGCTGTTTGGAAAGATAGATGAGGCCATACTGGCAAATTACGCTTTTGATGCTGACTTAATAGCTCTTTTGCATGACAATCCTGAAGAAGGCTCGAAGGAGATAATGGACTTGATTGAGAAGACGTATCCCGAAGGTGAAACACCAAGACCTGATGTTACACCAACACCGGAACCTACGCCTGAGCCAACCAGAACTGCAGAAGAAACCAAGAGCCCTGCATCCACATCAACAGCAAAGCCCCAGACCCCAAAAAAGGATAAGGATAATACATATCTGATACCGGTAATGATTGGAGCAACAATTGTCATTGCAGGAGTTATCCTTTACTTCACGTTCAGAACAAAGAAGAAGTGAGAGGATGTTAATGAACAAGGACAGGGTAGGAGTTGCTTTGATAGGGTGCGGTCGGGCCGGCCTTATACATGGTCAAAACTTTGCATTCAATGTGCCAGGTGCATATCTTGCATGTGTTGTTGATCCTGTTGAGGAAAATGCCAAAAAGGCATCGATATTGCTGTCAGCCAGGTATTATACTGATATTCATAAAGCGCTGGAACAGAATGACGTACATGCCGTTGTCGTTGCAAATCCAACGATATATCACAAGGAAACGGTGATTGCGGCTGCGTTGGCGGGCAAACATGTTTTGTGTGAAAAACCAATGGCCATGACCTGTGAGGAATGCGAGGAAATGGAAAAGGCAGCCAAAGATCATAAAGTTAAACTGCAGATTGGTTTCATGCGAAGATTTGACGAAAACCATATTAAGGCAAAAAGAATTGTTGAAAATGGCGAAATAGGTGAAGTTGTAATGGTCAGATCAAACACAAGAGGACCCAGCAAGCCGAGGGATTGGATGTATGATCTGTCTAAAAGCAACGGCCCCTTGGCCGAGGTCAACAGCCATGATATCGATACATTGAGATACTTCACCAACAGTGAATTCAAAACAGTCTATGCATCCGGCGGGAATTTCCGTTCCCCCGATGCATTAAATGATTATCCTGATTTTTATGACAATGTAATTCTCTGCGCCAATTTCGTAAATGGCATGCAGGGTATGATTGATGGGGCTCAGGGAGTATGCTACGGATACGATGCAAGAGTTGAGATTCTTGGAACCCACGGTTGCATATTTATCGGAAATGTAAAAAACAATGGCCTTTTGGTTGTAGGTCCGGACAAGGTTGCAAGGCACGAGTTTGCCTCAAGTTGGACGAATATGTTCAGTGATGCGTATTTGAATGAGGATATCGCCTTTATTCAATGCATTCTGGATGACACCGAACCATTGGTCACCGCTTATGATGGCAAGATGGCAGTCAAGGTCGTAAATGCAGGAAACATATCAATCAGGGAAAACAGAATGATAACTCTATAAAGGAGGTCATGTTATGGGAACGACCCGCCTTGTAGGAATAGATGTGGGTACGCAGGGCACCAAGGCTGCGATGTATGATGAAAACTTGAAGATTGCAGCATCGGCATATGTACCTCTAAGACTTAAAAGAGACGAAATGGATCATCTTGTCCAGGATCCGGATGAGATATTTGATTCTGTTGTATTGGCATTAAAGGAACTGGTTTCCCAAACAGGTATATCCCAAATAGATGGTATAGGTATAAGTGGACAGATGGCGGGTATAATCGCCATAGACGAAGATTGGGACTTTGTGTACCCTTATGACTCGTGGCTTGATACTCAGTGTGAGCCGTATGTGCATCTGATGAGAGATTATTCTTATGAGATTGTCTCATCTTCCGGCGGGCAGGTAACCTGTGCGCATGGACCCAAAATACTATGGATGAAGGATGTTCTCCCTGAAAGGTTTGAAAGAGCGTGCAAGTTCATAACCCTATCCTGTTATGTAACGGGAAGACTGTGTGGTTTGAAGGCGAAGGACTCTTTTGTTGACCATACGCATCTTCATTTCTCTGGTTTTGCAGACAATCAGAATGGAAAATGGAATAATGACCTTTTAAACGCTTTTTTAGTGCCTTATGACAAAATGCCTGAAATAGTATCACCAGATAAAATCGTTGGTGTCATGGATGAGAACGTCTCCAAGTTCTGTGGTATTGATAAGGGAACTGTGGTTGTTGCTGGAATGGGAGATACTATGGCATCAATAACTGGAGCGGGCGTCGTTGAGAAGGGAATTGCTTTTGACGTGGCTGGTACCGCTTCTGTTTTCTCCCTGAGTACTGACAAATTTATTGCTGATACGAAGTACAACACGATAATGTGTGCAAGAAGTCCTATTGAGAACCTGTGGATAGGTTATGCATACATTTCAGGTGGCGGTCTTTGTCTCAGATGGATTAAGGATCTTTTAAAGGGAGAATACGAGGTATTGGACGACATGGCATCAAAGGTAGAGGCAGGAAGTGCAAATTTGTACTTCATTCCACATTTTGCAGGCAGGACCTGTCCGAGCGTACCTTCTGTAAAAGGTGCATTTATGGGTCTTGACTGGAAGTATGGAGATGCACACATGTACAGGGCGGTCATGGAAAGCATTGCATACGAGTACAGCCTTTACTATGACATTCTGAATGAGCATGGTGCAACAGCGTCCGTAATTCATGGTGCAGGTGGAGGATCCAAAAGTCATGTTTTCAATTTTATAAAAGCCAGTGTCATGAATCTTCCTTATGTACCTGTAAAAAACACTGAAACAGCAACCTTGGCCATGGCGGGAATAGCAGGGTATGCGATAGGAGCCATAAAGAATCTTAAGGAGGCAATTTGCGTGTCAAGTCAAAAGGGAGATGTGGTTGATCCCAATGGCACTTTATATTTGGAATACTGCGTGCACAGGAAAAGATACAAGGAAATCTTAGAAGGCATTTCTAGAATATACAATGAGGTGTAACATGGAGAGACCAAAGGAAATGATATTTGCTGAAGAAAGACAAAGTCAGATTATGAAACTTCTTAGAAAGGAAGGAAAGGTTTTTGTTCCCCAGCTATGTGAGCGTTTTGGTGTGACATCGGTAACAATCAGGAATGATTTGAATGAGCTTGAAAACAGGGGTTTATTGAAAAGAACTCATGGTGGTGCAATATTAATAACCAAAACAAGCTTTGAACAGAGTATTGCACAAAAGCAGACCAGGAACATGAAGCAGAAGGACGCCATAGGAAAACTTGCTGCAAGTTTTGTGGAAGACGGTGACACGCTGGCGGTTGATACAGGAACCACAACAATGGCGTTTGCAAGACATCTTGTTGACAAGAAGAACCTTACCATAGTGACCAACGATCTTGCAATTGCAGCATTTCTTGAAGAGGAAACCGATGCCACTGTAATCCTTATCGGAGGAGTTGTAAGAAAGAACCACCATTGCACGATTGGTGCCTTGGCAGTCAAATGTCTTGATGGTCTCAGAGTGGACAAAACTTTCATGGCTACAAATGGCCTTACAGTCGAAGGTGGGCTGACCACTCCCGACATGAATCAGGCGGAAGTGAAAAGGAAACTTGCTTCAATAGGTAGTCAGATAATACTGCTTTGTGACAGCGAAAAGATTGGAACGGATGTATTTGTGAAAGTCATGGATGCAGAAGAAATAGATATTTTAATAACCGATGACGGTGTTGACAAGACTGACGTTGAAAGGTTTGTTCAGTTGGATATTGATGTCCAGATAGCTGAAACTTGAAATAAGTCGGAGGGTTTGACATGAATAAAATTGGCATATATTTTGCCTACTGGGAAAAGTGTTGGAAGGCTGATTACGCAAAGTATGTCAGGAAGGCAAGTGGTTTGGGATTTGATGTTTTGGAAGTTGAAGCATCAGCTTTGCTTGACATGTCTTTTGATGAGAAAAGAATCCTTGCCAGACTTGCCAAAGACAATGGTGTTGAACTTACTTTCTGCATAGGACTTCCTTCAATGTATGATATTGCCAGTGATGATGAAAGTGTAAGGAAAAATGGAATTGAGTTTGTAAAAAGGCTGCTGGAAGCAATTTATGTAACAGAAGGCGACATGCTTGGCGGCATCCTCTACTCCTGCTGGCCCAAGGTGGATGAGTCCTATGACAATAAGATGAGGTTATGGGAAAACAGTGTGCGGTCTGTACGGAAAGTTTCACAAACCGCCCGGGATTATGGTATTACATATTGTCTTGAGGTTGTAAACAGGTTTGAGCAGCTTCTTCTTAACACCGTGAAGGAAGGTATGGAGTTTGTCGACCAGGTGGGAAGTCCTAATGTCAAGCTTTTACTTGACACTTTCCACATGAATATTGAAGAAGATTACATAGGTGGATCAATAACCAGCGCCAAGGGTTATATCGGGCATTTTCATATTGGAGAATGCAACAGAAAACCACCAGGAACAGGTCACATGCCCTGGGATGAAATATTCGGAGCAATCAAAAAGATAGGATATGAAGGAAGGATTGTCATGGAACCGTTTATCAAGCCGGGTGGCGAGGTTGGTCGTGACATAAGGGTGTTTAGAGACCTTGGTGAAGGCTGCGACGAAGAAGAGATGGATGGAATGGTTGTGAATGCGCTGGAGTTTGTAAGAAGGAAGCTGAGGGAGGTTTAGAGATGGAGAAAATCAATGTTGGCATACTTACCATGTCCGATGGTAGAAAGTACTTGCACGATGAATATGAAGAACTCAATTTCAAATACCAAAAGGAGATTGCCGCTGCTTTAAGGGAAACGAATGAGTTTGATGTGGTTGAGGGTGCCAGGATTATTAACTCAAATGACTGTGCAAAGAGTGAGGCCAAAAGACTTTCTGAAAAGGGTGTTGAAGTAACCATTTTCAACTATGCGATCTGGTGTTATCCTCAGTTCACTGCAGTGGCAGCAAATTTTGCACCCGGTCCATACCTTTTGTTTTCAAACCTTCATCCCTCTGAGTGTGGCATGGTGGGAATGCTGGCTGCATCAGGTACTTTGAACCAGCTTGGAATAAAGCATAAAAGGCTGTGGGGAAGCATCAAGGATAATGAAGTAAAGGGCGGGATGTTGTCTTTCCTGAAGGCTGCTGCATGCATAAAAAGGCTTAAGGGCATGACTTTTGGTAACTTTGGTGGAAGACCTCTTGGAATGTATACCGCCGTATCAAATCTTGATATATGGCAGGGCATGTTCGGCATAGATGTTGAGAATATTGAACAGTACGACATTGTCAGGGTTGGGGCAACGATATGTGATGAAAAGGTTGAAAGTGCATTGAAATGGCTTGAGTCAAATGTTGGCCGTATAGAGTATGATGGCAAGGGACTTACTCAGGATAAACTTAAAACCCAGATCCGCTCATATTACGCCCTCAGGCAGATTATTGATGAGAAAAAGCTTGATTTTATTGGCATAAAGGCTCATGGAGACTTGACTGACTATTATGTGACAATGGATGTGGCAGAGGCTTTTCTGAACGATCCATATGACTGGGACGGTAAAAAGGAACCAATTGTTGCAGCTACTGAAGCAGACATGGATGGTGCTTTGACAATGCAGGTTTTCAAACTAATAACCAGCATGCCTGTATTGTTTGCAGATGTCAGGCATTATGATAGTGTAAACGATGTCTGGTTCTTTTCCAATTCTGGAACCCATGCGACCTTTTTTGCAGGTAAGAGTTTTGATCCGACAGTAAATTTAAAGAATGTGACGTTTTATCCTGAGACCCATTACTATCCTGCAGGTGGTGCCAGCGTGCACCATTTTGCCAAGGCGGGAGAGGTGACTCTTGCAAGACTAGCCAGAAAACAGGGACGGTACATCCTCTACATCGTTCCGGGAGAGTTTGTGGAATTTGATATGGAGAAAATGAAGGAAATGGGTAAGACCACAACCAAGGAGTGGCCATGTGCCTTTACAAGGTTGAAGGTGTGTCCAGAAAGGTTCTTATCGGAATTTCCATGCAATCATATACACGGAGTATATGGAGATTATGTAAAAGAGCTTGAGATGTTTGCAGAACTTATGGATATTGAAGTTGTAATGCTGGACTGATATGAGCAGGGAATTAATTAAAACAGTAAATGGTTTCATATCTCCTTTGGAGCTTGGGTTTTGCCAGTGTCATGAACATGTTTTCATTAAAGGTGACATTGATGACTATGCCTTGTCCTTGAAAGAGCTCGAGTTGTACAAGGGATCTGGCGGATGTTCCTTGGTTGATGCAGGCCCCCAGAATCTTTCTGCAAACCTGGAGGTTTTAAAAAGATTGTCAATGGAATCCGGAGTAAGAATTATTGCATCAACCGGTTTTCACAAGCTGTCATATTACAGGAATACCCATGATGTCTTTACAAAGAGTAAGGAAGATCTTGCAGAAATGTTTGTAAAAGAGACGGAAGCCGGAGCCGGTGTTATCAAGGTGTGTGTTTGTGGTGAATTGGAAGGTACATACAGGAAACTGCATGAAAGTGCAATACATGCAGCAAAAGTGACTGGCAGCCCTGTTATGTTCCATGTCGATGAAGATACCTGTCTCCCATCTGTCATAAATTTTTATATGGAGAGAGGAATTTCTCCTGACAGACTCATTATCTGTCATGCAGACAGATTTGTTAAATCCATGGAAGAGCATCTGACAGCTGCTGGCTTGGGTGCTTATCTGGAATACGACACGATTGCAAGACCCAAATATCATGACGATGCAAAAGAGGTTGAGATTATTCTATACATGCTGGATAAAGGTTTCGGTCATAAAATCCTTTTGGGACTGGATACGACAAAAGATAGATTATTCAGTTATGGAGGAAATGTGGGCCTTGATTATATTCTGAAAACATTCATACCCTTGCTTTTGGATATGGGTGTTGATAATGGAAAGATATATGAAATGACGGTTTTAAACTGCCGGAAAGCACTTGAATTCAGGATGGGTGAATCAGTATGAAAATGTATTTTGTTGGAGTTACCACAAAGCAATCTTCTGTCATGACACTTTTCCCACATTGGATGAGGATACTGGGTCTTGATGCGGTTATTGAGGGTGTGGATATTGCACTTAGGGCAGACAGAAGTGAGTACATAGAAGTAGTTGAGAAGATAAGGGAAGACTCAGATGTTCTTGGTGCTCTTGTCACCACTCATAAAATTGACTTGTATGAAAGTGCAAGACATCTTTTTGATTATTTATGTCCTTATGCCACAAAGTTTGGAGAGCTTTCATGCATTTCAAAGAGAGACGGAATGCTTGTAGGGCATGCAAAAGATCCGATTTCCAGTGGACTTGCACTTGAAGCTTTTCTACCTACGGGTTTTTGGGATAATGGCGGAGATGTGTTTGTCATGGGAGCAGGTGGAAGTTCGATTGCTCTCTGCTCGTATATTCTGTCACAGGAAAAGCTTCCAAGAAAACTCATTGTAAGCAACAGGTCCTCAGAGAGACTTGGGAATATTGAGAGAATACTGCGGTCATACAATGTGAATATTGATATGGAGTTTATCCTTGCTGATAAAATGGGAGCTAATGATAGTGTAATTGAGAGGCTGAGGCCATATTCTTTGATTGTAAATGCAACAGGATTGGGCAAGGACAGACCAGGATCTCCCCTTGGTGATAATTGCATATTCCCTATTAACAGCCTTTGTTGGGACTTTAACTACAGAGGGGATCTGGTGTTTTTGCAGCAGGCAAAGAGGCAGAAAATGGATAGAAATCTTCATATCGAGGATGGTTTTGTGTATTTTCTTCATGGATGGATGCAGGTTGTGGCTGAGGTTTTTCATATTGACATATCTAACGGAAAGTTTTTGGAAATAATGAACGAGTCGTCAATACTATGTGGGAGGAATCAGAATGTTTGATTTTACCTTACCTTTTACAATTGATTTTGACATGATGTCCGGTCTTTCAAATACAGCCATATCTACAAAAAGGTATCTCTCACAGATGAAAAATATGTTTTTTGATGATAAGGCATATGAAAGCATGCTGAAAAAGGAAGATGTCCTGGTTTATGAATTCTATGAGCTTGATGCACCAACTCAGGATTCGGACCTGGCATTTGGTACAAGCATTACATATCCCGGCATGGTTGGCAATGAATATTTCATGACAAAGGGACATTTCCATTCAATTCTGGATACTGCCGAAGTATACTATTGCCTGTCGGGAGAGGGATGCGTGCTCATGGAAAACATGGAGGGTGTTGCCTGCTGCATGGAACTTAAAAAGGGTCGTGCTGTTTATGTACCGCCTGGATTTGCACATAGATCAATCAACACTGGTAATATTCCTCTTGTTACATTCTTTGTTTTCAGAGCTGATGCGGGTCATGATTACAAGACAATTGAATCAAAAGGATTCAGAAAGCTGTTGATATGTGATGATGGCAAACCTGTATTGATTGACAACCCTGGATTTTGATGTATGGGAGGATCTTTTATGCGAAGTCTGGAATATGTCGAGAAGGAGAAATACTTGAAGCCCAGACCTTCCGTGTTGAAAGTGGAAGGTGAGGGAATAAAGCTTGAAAAGGAAGCACTCTACATGGAGGCAAATAATAATGTTTTAGCACTTGACGGCATATGGAAGCTGAACGGATATGATGCAAAGGTGCCTGGAAGCGTTCATTCTGCCATGTATGAGGCGGGTGTCATACCCGACCCATATAAAGGATTAAATGACAAGTACGCACAAGAACTCAGCATGCAGGAATGGTGGTATGAAAAGGAGTTCAAGTACGAAGGAAGAAAAGAGAACGTATTCCTTGTTTTTGAGGGCATTGCAGACAGATGCGAAATATATTTGAATGATGTCTTTATGTGTTTTCACCAAGGCATGTTTGCACCCGTTGAAATAAATGTGACTGAATACATAAATATTGGTCATAACAAGGTAAAGGTTCATCTTTATCCTGCGATAGAGTTTAACAGGACTGTCGTGTTCAACTGTTCATACGGCTGGCATTATGCAAGAATCTGGCCTCTTGGCATATGGAGGAGTGTGAAAGTAATTGACCGCCCGAAAGCCTGGTTTGACAACCCGTTCATAACCACCAGGTGTCATGTAAATGGAACCGTGGAATTGCTGTTAAACCTGGTTGGGGAAAACCTTTCCGGTGTGGTTTATGGCACAGTGGAACCTTTAAATTTTGAAGGTGACAGTTTCCATTTCATGTATGAAGTAAAGGGTGATGGCAATAAGAAATTGTCCTTTGACGTACCGAACTTCAGATTGTGGTGGCCGAATGGTTATGGAGAGCAGAATCTGTATTCATTAAAGCTTTCGTATGTGGAAGATGGTAAGGTTGTTGCAGATACCAAAACCACGTTTGGAATTCGCACACTGGAGATGAAACCTTTCCCTTCAGGACCTAGAGAGGATACTTATTCAAGAACCGTGGTTGTTAACGGCAGGAGCCTTTTTATGAAGGGAGCAGGCTGGTGTACAATAGATGCTCTAATGAGATTTGACTGTGACAGTTATTACAGAATCCTATCAAGAGCAAAGCAGCAGGGCGTCAATTTCCTAAGAGCCTGGGGTGGAGGACTTGTGGAAACTGATGAATTTTATTCTTTATGTGACGAGTTTGGCATATGTGTATATCAGGAATGGCCTACATGCTGGGACAGTCAGAAAACCCAGCCTGAAGAGGTGCTTTATGAAACTGTAGTATCACAGATAAAGAGAATCAGGAACAGACCATCACTTGTGCTCTATGGAGGAGGAAATGAAGGTCACGGTGCTTTTTCCGATGAAGTGCTGAATGGAATGGGTGCTCTTACATATGAGCACGATGGTACAAGACTTTTTTACAGACAGGATGGAGGTGAAAGCTCAAAAGGAATGGCTCATGACCACATACACTGGAGTGGTGATAAACCGGAGCATTACCTGACCATGTATGCAAATAAAATGGAGCTGAACCTGCATGAATATGGACTTGATTCGATGATGGATATTGAATCAGTGTTGAAGTTTGCAAGCCTTGAGGATATTATTGAGTGGCCGATAGATGGAAGGGGTGTGATTGCCCATCATACCGCCACATTCAACGGAGAATACGGATGGAGTCCTACTCCTCATGGTCATGATGTGGATACATTTCAGCATTATGCGAACATGTTTGTGGAAACATCCGATTTAAAAAGCATGGTTCTTGGTTCTCAACTGGCTCAGGCATTAAGCAAGTATCCCACAATTATAAATTCCAGAATAAAATGGCCAGATTGCTCAAAGGTTGTATACTACAAGCTAAATGATGTGTATCCGGGTGCCAGTTGGAGTGTTGTTGACTGGTATGGTGTGCCTAAGATTGCCCATTATCTCTGTCAGGATGCTTTTCAACCACTTATGGCTTGCGGATTCTTTGACAGGTACAATACATATGACAAGGATGAAAAGGACTTGCATATACCTGTGTATGTACTGGATGACAACCTGGTTGTGAAAGACAGGAGTTATGAAGTTGTGGTAAAGGCATACGACGGAAATCTTGATGTCATTAAAAAAGAGAATTATTCCTGTATTGGAAATGGCATTGTAAGCCATATTGGAGATTTCCATCTTGATGGGAATGAGTGTTCATCCACACCTCTTATCATTGTGTTTACTTTAATTTTTGATGCAAAAAATACTTTCAGAACATATATGTATCTGAATTTTGACAAGTCACAAGGGTCTTTGTTTTGTCTTCCCAAATCCACGTTGGAATGGTCTTGTGTGGATGTAGAAAACACCTCCATTCTTAGAGAATATGAAAGGTTTAATGAATACGGTGCATGTGACAGGTACATTAAAGTTACAAACACCGGAGACAAACCATGTGTTTCAGTGCATGTGCTTACTGATTATCATGCTGATCTGGTTATCAGTGACAATCACTTTTTCCTGGAATGCGGCGAATCAAAAATACTCAAGGTCAATGACATCGAAAAGGTAAAGGGATTTTCCTGCTTCAATAATGTTGATGTTGAATATGTTAAGATGTTTGACAAGGAAGTTTTCTTAAGGGGCGAGGCTGTGTCTTATGACAGGATTCTGGTTTCGTGGGACAGGGTGGATGAAGCCACGGGTTATGCCATATTCGTCAATGGAAAGAAAAAATATGGAGTAAAAGGTGGCTGTAATTGTACTTGTCTTATAGATGGACTTTCCGAAAATACTGATTATGAAATATCAATAGGGGTGTACAAAGGTCTTGAGGTTTACATGTGCAAGGATGAGATTAGTGTCAAGACCGGGTATGACACTGTAAAACCTTTTGTAAGAAGAGCATATTTCACAAGACAGGATAAAGTGACTCTGATATTCTCAAAAGAAGTTGATCTTGAAAGTGATTCACTTCATGCGGAAGGTGTCAGGGAGATTTTGGTTAATGGAGAACATGTTGAGGTTGTTCTTGACAGGCTGGTGCCCGTAAGTGAAGGAGTTGCCATAATTGCAAGGAATGTTCATGATAAAACCTGCATGAAAAATGAACTTGCGGACAATAAAATTCATGTTAAACCAATGAAAAGGAACATAGGGAAATACAGATATGAAGAAGGTAGTGTATTTATCAAGGACTCGGATTATTCCATAAAGGAATGTGGAGTCATGGCAATGAGGATAAAACCTTATATCGTTGACGGACAATATCAGGTGTTCTTTGCTAGGGGAGCAAAAGGAGGCAATCATCACTTTGAATTCTATATTAGTCCGGGTGGTGAGTTGAGGATGTATTCATCAAAAGGGGATCATTACCTGGGAGTTAACATAAAGGAGTATGTAGGTAAGTGGAATGATTTTACTGTCTTGAAAGATGGTATGAAAACTAGTGTGTATTTCAATCGTGAATGTGTTTATAAAGGTGTTGATACTCTCGATTGTGAGGATGGTGTTTATGACATTTGCCTTGGGTCACTGACGGACAACACCTTGACATTCAAGGGAGAGATTGAAGATTGCATCCTATATACAGGAATTCCGGAGATGATGTTATGAGAATACTTGTTACACCAACATCCTTTACATACAACGAGGAAATATTGAACAAGCTTAAGAAAAGGGCTTTTGTGGATGTTAATCCCAAAGGATGTCCTCTTTCTGAAGAGGACCTGCTTTCCATAAGCTGGGATTACGATGCCGTGATTGCTGGTCTTGATAATATTACAGCCAGAGTTATTGAAAAGGCATCACCAAGACTCAAGGTGATTTCCCGATATGGTGTTGGTTATGAGAATATTGATGTAAAGAGGGCGGGGGACCTTGGTATACCAGTAACAAACACCCCTGGAGTAAATTCCGAGTCAGTGGCGGATTTGACTTTTGCACTTGTTCTTTGTGCAGCCAGGCATATCCCGGAGTTGTACCTGTCTGTCAGGCAGGGCATGTGGCCTAGAAAACTGGGGATGGAAGTACATGGAAAAACCCTTGGAGTTGTCGGACTTGGCTCTATTGGAAAAGCTGTATGCAAGAGGGCAAAAGGTTTTTCAATGAAAATACTGGCTTACGATCCTTATGTTGCTTGTGTGGAAGATGAATCTATTGAGTTGTGTGGTCTTGAAAGGCTTTTTATGGAAGCGGATATCATAACCTTGCATGTGCCGCTCAATGAGGAAACCAAAGGATTGATCAATCGTGACAGCTTGAAAATCATGAAGGATGGTGTCATACTTGTAAATACGGCAAGAGGTCCCTTGATTGTTGAAGAGGATGTGATCGAGTTTATTGAAAGCGGAAAGATTGGAGCAGTTGGTTTTGATGTCTTTAACGAAGAACCGCCAAGAAATTGCAAATTGCTTGGATATCCCAATGTTGTTGCCACCCCTCATGTCGGAGCACACACAAAGGAAGCGTTATCAAGAATGGCGGAACTTGCTGTTTCAAACATGTTTGATATATTGGAAGGAAAAGAATGCGAAAATGTTGTCAATCGGGAATATTTGAGGAGGATTTGAGCATGAAAAGGTTTGTCATTTTGACTTTATGTGTGATTTTGTTGGCTACATCAATGTTTGGTCAGGTGTCTGCAAGAAGTCTTGCAGACAGGGAAAAGGATTTGTATTTGAAACCTGGGCCATCTCCTATGGACAAGAAGCCTGATATCGTTACATTGAAGGAAGGGGACTTGGTTTCAAGAGTTCAGGCAAAGAGCATCCTTTTGGATGGAGAGTGGCTTCTTACTGACAAGGGTATGGATAAATGGGACAATGCGTACAAGGTAAATGTTCCAGGCAGCATTTTGCATGGTCTGCATCAGGCGGGAGTTATAAAGGATCCGTATATGGGAAAGAATGACTTTGCTGCCAAAGCTCAGACGGAAAAGACCTGGTATTTAAAAAAGACGTTTAGTTATAGCGGATCAAAAAAGAATGTGGAACTGTATTTTCATGGGGTTGCAGACAGATGTGACGTATATCTGAATGGCAAGAGGATTTCAAGCCATCAGGGAATGTTTGGAGGACCAAAGGTTGATGTTACAGACAGCATAAAAATTGGACAAAATGAACTTGCAGTTGTATTGAAGCCGGTCCTGCCATGGCAACAGACAGTTGTGTTCAACTGTTCTTACGGATGGCATTATTCGATAATACCTCCGATGGGTATTTGGAACTCTGTTGAAATTTCGGATTTGCCCGATGTTGAATTCGATTCTCCATTCATAGCCACTTATTCGTACAAAAAAGGAACAATGGATCTTAGCATCGATCTAAGAGCGGTGGATAAGGATGCTTCAATGAAAGGTGTGTTGACAGGCACCATAAAACCAAAGAATTTCCAAGGGAAAACCTTCTCTTTTACATACAATATAAATGGTGAAAAGGGCAAGGATGCCAATGTTAGATTGAGATTTGACATGCCAGAATTCAAACTCTGGTGGCCTAATGGTTATGGGGAGCAGAACTTATATACACTGGAGTTGTCTTTCAAATCAGATTCGGGAGAGGTTACATATTCCAAAACTTCTTTTGGCATTAGAGAGCTTGTACTTGATCCTTTCCCGACGGGTGAAACGGAAAGCATGTACAACAGGACCGTGGTCATAAACGGAAGGAAGCTGTTTATGAAAGGTGCTGGCTGGTGTACAATCGATGCTCTTATGCGGTTTACAAGGGAGGATTATGACAGGATATTAAGAAGGGCAAAGGAGCAGGGTCTTAACTTCTTGAGAGCCTGGGGTGGAGGAATGCCTGAGACGGATGATTTTTATGATTTGTGTGATGAATATGGAATTACCGTTTATCAGGAATGGCCCAGCTGCTGGGACAGTCATGATTCACAGCCTGCCAATGTGTTTTATGAGACCGTTATACTAAATACAAAGAGGATTAGGAACCGTCCGTCTTTGATTATTTATGGCGGTGGAAATGAAGGTGCTGGTGCTTTTGAAAGCGTGACGCTCAACAATATTGGAAAACTTACATATGAATATGACGGAACCCGTACCTTCTACCGTCAGGATGGAGGTCCTGGAGGAGCGGGCATGGGTCATGACCATATCCACTGGGGCGGACAGTCTCCTGAACACTACATTACAGCGTATGCCAACAGGCTTTATCTTAATCTGCATGAGTACGGACTTGATTCGATGATGAATCTAGAGTCCATTGCCAGGTATGCCACCAAGGAGGAAATGGAAAAATGGCCAATAGATCCTGAAGGAACAATAGCTCATCATACCGCCACTTTCAATGGTAATTTGGGATGGAACGAGTCGCCCCACGGTCATGATGTGGATACCCTCATGCATTATGCAAGTTATTTTCTTAATGTTAAGTCTTTAAAGGACCTTGTTATCGGCACGCAGCTAGCCCAGACCATGGCAACATATCTGCCGATACAGAATGCAAGAATCAACTTCCCAAACGTTACGAAAATTGCATATTACAAGCTTAATGACGTATTCCCTGGCGCAAGCTGGAGTACAGTTGACTGGTATGGAGTTCCCAAAATCGCCCACTATTTTGTCCAGGATGCCAATAGAACTTTAATGGCAACGGGGCATTTTGACAGATACAATACATATGACAAGCAGCAAAAAGATTTTAATCTTCCAATATATATTTTGGATGACAATGGGGATTTAAAGAATTCATCGTGGAAGGTTATTGTAAAAGCATATGATAAATTCCTGAATGTCGTTAAGAGCGAGGAGTTTAGTGGCAGTGGAGGAGTAGGAACCAACAAGCATATTGGGGACTTCTATTTAACTGAAAAGGAGGCGGATTCATCTCCGTTGTTTATAGTGATTGACCTTGTCAAAGATGGTGATGAGCCCATAAGAAGCTACACATTCATGAATTTTGACAGGATTAAGGGGAGTCTTTTCACACTGCCAAGAACAACTCTTGAGTATAGCGTGTCAGGAAACCGTTTTACTGTAAAGAATACTGGAAACGTGCCTGCAGTGTCTGTCAATTTTAAAAACTCAAAGGTGTCGGATGTATTCTGGTGTGAAGACAACTATTTCTGGCTTGAACCGGGTGAATCCAAAACCATTGAAGTCAATATGACTGACGGGGTTGATGGATTTGATGCCTTCAATCTATCAGATGCGGATGACAAGAAAGCTCCGGGACAGGTTCCCAAGCTGGAAGCAAAATCAACATCCAGTTCCGTAACCCTTAGTTGGAGGAGTGCAAAGGATGACAAGAAAGTCATGGGCTATTATATTTATATGAATGATGTGCTTGTGGATTTTGTTGGTTCCGATTACCTAACGTATACAGTAACAGGACTTGACGAAAACACCGAGTATACATTTTATGTGGTGGCGGTAGATTACAACATGAATGAGTCCAAGGCTTCAAAAAAGATTACTGTAACTACAAAGCCTGATACAGAAAGACCGTATGCTGTTTCTGTAAAGGTTGTGGACAGAAATACAGTGGTTGTTAGATACAACAAGGATATGAACAAGGAAAGTGCTGAAGATAAGATAAACTACGCATTTAATTTTGATGTTCAGATTAATTCCATAAGTCTTGCGGAGGATTTGCGGACTGTTACAATTAAAACCTCGGATATGGATTTTGAAAGTAATAAGAGATACAGTCTGCTGGTTTTGGGTGCAAGAGACAGCACATATACTGGGAATCAGGCAGCAAGAAGGAAATTCTATTTGCATGAAAGCCTTGCTGGATATTGGAGCTTTGATGAAGGAAAAGGAGATTACGTTCATGACTTGAGTGGAAAATATGAAGAGCCGGGTGTTATTGTAAAAGCCGAATGGACAGAAGGCGTATCAGGCAGTGCTCTTGATTTTGACAAGCTTGGTAATGTTTACGTGGGGATGTCCGACTTTTATGTGTCGGATGGCGCTACCATATCCATGTGGCTCAAGCCTTCGGATTTGAGCGGATTTGGCGTAATTATTGCCAAAGGTCCAAAGGAAGCGGGACATTTTGAGATTTATTCAAAAGACGGAAATCTGCTTGTATTCTCACCAGATGTGGGAGATCTGGCGTTGAAGGTAAACATGTCATCCATGGTAGATACCTGGAACCACTTTGCCTTTATAATCAATCAGAGCAGGATAATGACATATGTAAATGGTGAGCTGGCATCCACCACCGCTGTTGGAAGGTTCAAGGATGTGGATGGAGATTTGGTTATTGGAGCGTTGGCGGATGCTTCATTACCGTTTGGTGGTGCAATTGATGAGGTTTACTTGTTTGAACGGGAGCTTGATGTGGATGAGATAAGCTATCTTGCCATGAAATCCGGAGATATTAGAGACATGGTGCTGAATGAGAACTTCAGGAAGATGAATATTGGTGAGGTATTCAAGCTGAATGCAGTATTCCATCCAGAGGGCATTGAAGGCAGGAATATTGTTTGGTCTGTTGACAATGCCGAGGTGGCAAGCATTGATAATGGGGTCGTTACGGCGCTTGATTATGGTTTTGCTGTTGTTACAGTCATGACGGAGGATGGAGAGTTTATTGACCGGTGTTTCGTAGAAGTTGGAGATTTCAAAAAGAAGGTGGATCCGGTTCTGATTACTGCAATATGCTGTGGGGTTTTCTTAATACTTATCATATTGTTTTCGATAAGTTATAAATTCTACATGAAAAGGAAGAAAAATATGGTATAATATGTGCATATACAAAAAGGAGGAGAGTTCTTATGAATGAAGAAGTTAAAAGACTACTTAATGAGCAAATAAACAAGGAGTTGTATTCGTCATATCTTTATCTCAGTATGGCTGATTACTACGACTACAACAATCTCGACGGTTTTGCCAACTGGTTCTATATCCAGGCACAGGAAGAGGTTGACCATGCCATGTTGCTTAGAAGGTACTTGTTGAACAATGGAGAAGCCATTGAGCTTGAGGCTATAGCAAAGCCTGATCTTGTGTTCAATTCATTTAAGGATCCATTGGTTGGTGCATATGAGCATGAGCTTTTTGTTACAGCATCCATCAACAATATTTATGAAAAGGCGGCAAGCGTCAAGGATTACAGAACGATGCAATTCCTCGATTGGTTCATCCAGGAGCAAATGGAAGAGGAAAAGAACACGGACGAACTTATTAGAAAATACGAGTTGTATGCTGAAGAATCAAAAGGTCTGTATCAGCTTAACCAAGAGTTTGGTGCAAGAGTATATGCTCCTCCTACGCTGGTATTGGATTGATAAAAAACATAAAGGTGGAGATTTATGTCTAAAGTAAAAATTGGAGTCTTTGGCGGGTATAGGGGCATGACAATGATTCGTCAGGCCATTGATCATCCGGATGCAAGTCTGGTTGCGGTGTGTGATAAATATGAGCCGCTGCTTGAACAGTGCAGAAGCCTTGCTTCAGAACACGGCGTCAAGGTGGAGCTTTTTGCTGATTTTGATGACTTTATACAATGCGACATGGATGCCGTTGTTCTGGCAAATTACGCAAATGAACATGCTCCTTATGCAATACGTTGTCTTGAGTCGGGAAGACATGTTATGAGCGAGGTTCTCACCTGTGCCACGTTGAAAGAAGCAGTGGAGCTTGTCGAGGCAGTTGAAAGGTCGGGGAAAGTATATCAATACGCAGAAAACTACTGCTACTTTAACACAACCTTTGAAATGAGGCAGAGGTATCAAAGAGGCGATATTGGAGAACTCATGCATGCAGAAGGCGAGTATATACACGACTGTTCCTCGATATGGCCCCAGATCACCTATGGTGAGAGGGAACACTGGAGAAATACGATGTATTCGACTTTCTACTGCACACACTCTTTGGGTCCCATTTTGTTTGCCTCTGGCTTGAGACCGGTTTCTGTTGTGGGTTTTGAGACGAGAAACATGCCGTTTATGAGGGAACTGGGAACAAAGGCAGGCACTGCGGGCATGGAAATTGTAATGCTTGAAAACGGTGCAATGGTTAAAAGCATCCATGGCGGATTGAAAAGAGAGCCTGGAAGCATCAACTACCAGATGTATGGTTCCAAGGGAAGCATGGAGACGGACAGATGGGAATTTGGTAACTTGCATGTGTATCTTGAAGGCGACAGGAACTGTGTAGGAGAACATGTCAGGTATGTGCCTGAGTTCACAATCAAGGATGCAGAAGGTGCAGGCCATGGTGGTGGCGATTTCTTCACCACTCACTATTTTGTCAGACAGATATTGGGTGATGATGATGCAAGGAAAAACTCAATTGACGTGTATCAAGCTGTAGACATGTGTATGCCTGGAATCCTGGCTTATAGGTCAATATTAAACGGAAATGCTCCACAGGTGGTACCGAACCTGAGGCTGAAGGAAGAAAGAGATAAGTACAGAAATGACGATATCCGATACTTAGTAAGTAATGAAGATATACCGAACTCTGTATTTGAAATGGTTAGGCAGAAATGGATTAAGGGCGAGCCCGGTTAAATTTGTAAAAAACACCTTAAACAGTATTCGTTAAGGTGTTTTTAGGTTTTTATACTGGTTTTAAAGGATATGATAAATTCATTGAATGATTAGAGAAGGTAAGGTGACATATGCAGTTTATTTACAATCCCAACGTATGGATCTACATAGTCGGAGCATTGATAGCAATACTCACAATTGTACATTCTATATACAGGCCGGGCAAGTTGAACGTTATGTGGTTGCTGGCACAGATTGCGGTAACTATCTGGTGTGCGGGATTTGCATTTCAAGTGTCAACCAAAAGCTTTTTCTGGGCAAAGTTCTGGTACCTTGTAGCAAATGACTTTGTGGGAGTTAAATCAGCTACCATTTTGTTTATTTGGGCACTGGAGTTAACTGGCAGGGTAAAAACTACCAAAGACTGGCGTTTATATCTTCTGTTCATCCCAAATTTGGTTACCGACCTGCTGAATATAATGGGGTCAAAGTACATATATGAAAACATGTGGCTCAATACATCCGGCAAGTATCCTTCTTTAGGATTCGAAGCCGGTTTGTGGTATTGGATTATCACTGCTTATGGTGTATCTCTTGTTGTGGCATCGGCAATACTTTTACTAAAAGCTGTTTTACACAGGAAGTTATTATACAGATTTAAGGGAATTGCCATTATGGTATCTCTGACAGCTCTGACTGTTTTTATGGTTTATTGTATCATTACTAATTTTGCTTTGTTCAATTACTATGACATGACTCCGGTATCCATAAGTCTTGTTTTTCTTACATACAGTCTTGTCTTCTTTAACAAGGAACAGGAAACTATTCCTGTCAATATGCAGAAAGTAATTGACAATTTGAACAGCGGTGTTGTTATAATTGACAATTTGAACAGGATAATGGATTTGAACGATGCAGCAGAAAATCTGTTTGATATTAGAATAAAGGATGTTGCTGGGAAAAAGGTAAAAGAGGTGTTTGCAAGAGTGCCTGAGCTTCACAACATGTGTTTGAATAAGGATTCAAATTATTGTGAGTTTATGTATGGAGACGAATACTACGAGGCGTTTTTGTCACCGCTCAGCAATGACAAGAAGGATATGGGGTATACCGTTGTTATTCATAATATTACAGAAACGAAGGCGGCGGAGGCAGAGCTCAAGCAAAAAAAGCAGGCTTTGGCTGTGCTTGAGGAAAGGGAGAGACTGAGCAGGGAACTGCATGATTCATTGGGTCAAATATTAAGTTATGCCAATTTGCAGCTTTTGATGATAAAAGACAAGGTTGAAACTGGTGATCTGACGGTTGCGGGCAAAACCATTGAGAGTCTGATATCCGTTGTCAGGGAAGCGAACCAGGAAGTTAGGGAGTTTATTCATGAGATGAAAAGCTCCGCTTTGTTCAGAGAAGGATTTTTTTATGCCTTGAATCAATTTTTAGCCCATTACAATAATAGTTTTGATATAAGGGTGGATGTGGAAAACCCAGACATGGTTGTTGATGAAGACATCAACATTGCCACCTCGGTGCAGCTGTTCAGAATCATACAAGAGGCACTGACTAATGTTAGGAAACATGCAAAAACAGATTATGCAAAGATTACCTTCAGGAAAAAATCCAAGGAACTGATAGTCAGCATCGAGGACAACGGAGTAGGTTTTGATCCAGATTGTATCAGTTTGGATTCTTTCGGTATTGATGTCATGAATGAGAGGGCAAGACACATAGGTGCATCCTTCGGTATTCAAAGCAGCGTTGGCAAGGGTACCGTTGTCAGCATATCCATTCCTGTCAATGTGGCAGGAATGGAAGTGGATAACGGAGAAAAGCTTAGGGTCTTGATTGCAGATGACCATGTTTTGTTTATGGAAGGGTTAAAAAGCTTGCTTGCAGAACATGGATATAAAGTTGTTGCAACAGCAAGAGACGGCATTGATGCATTGAAAAAGGTACGTTTGGTGGAGCCGGATGTGGTGATTATGGACCTTCAAATGCCAAAGTGCAACGGACTTACGGCAACAAAGCTCATTAAAAGTGAAAAGCCCCATGTGATTATTGTTATCTTAAGTATGTCGGATGATGAAAAGAATCTTTTTAATGCAATCAAGAATGGTGCTTCAGGATATCTTTTAAAGAGTCTGAATCCAAACGAGTTCATTCAGGAGCTCAGCAGCATTATTGCCAATGGTTCGGTTTTATCACAGGAGACTGCATTACAAGTGGCAGAGGAACTTGAGTCGCAATTTGATCCTGTATCGATGTTGTCTCAGAGACAAATAGCAGTTCTTACTCTTGTAGCGGAGGGCAAAACTTACAAAGAGGTGGCATCAGAACTTTATGTTAGTGAAAGGACGGTAAAGTATCTAATGGCTGAAATATTAAAAATTTTAAACTTGAAAAACAAAAATGAAGCTATAATTTATGCCAGAAAGTGTGGATTGGCGTAAAGATTGCCCTTACGTTGCCCTTTTTGCACTATAATTGCCCCCATTAAGAACAAAATAAGTATTACAATATAAGCGAAGAGTCTAAAGAGAATAAGGAGAGAATGAGCTATGAGACATGCTAAGTCGAAGAATTTATTGGAGCAAGGATTGGCGTTAATTGCAGGTTACGACATCTTTAGAACTGAAACAATTACAGAAGAAGTCGAACGGGTAAACGAAGTTGAAGAAAAAAAGTTTAAGGAGAAGGAAAAAAGGGAACGAAAAATGAGAGGAGAGAATAATGGAAACAATACAGATACCGTTATATCCAAGGAGACAATTTTAAATGGTTCAATTTCCAGTAACAGTAACATTAAGGTTTATGGGACTGTGAAAGGAAATATTACAAGCGATAACAATGTAATTATATTGGGTGAAGTTGAAGGAGATATTACCGGAAAATCTGTTGAGATTCTAAATGGAAATGTTGTTGGAAATATAAAGAGTGAAACAATGGTAAAAATATCTGACAGTTCAGTATTGAAAGGTGATATTGTTTGCCAATCACTAGAACTGAATGGACAAGTGGGAGGAAACGCCTTGGTTCACAACACTGCAACCTTGGGGGATTGTGCTGTAATATATGGAAATATTGAATCACAAAACCTCTCAATTCAGGAAGGCGCAATAGTTGACGGAACGATCAAGGTTGTGAAGGATAATACCCATATAGGCGGAGTGCTCGCAGAAGATGCGATATGACAGTGTAAGTTCGAAGAATATTGATATATTGTCCAAGTAGAATCGGCAGATGCGTAAAGCGTCTGCCGATTCTGTTTTTATACTTGTGAATAATATTTCCATGTAGTATAATTTTAAAGTATTATATTTGAAAAGAAGGGTTTGCATGGCATTTAATATTGTGTTGGTTGAACCTGAAATACCTCAGAATACTGGAAATATTGTCAGAACCTGTGCATGTACAGGGGCGACTTTGCATTTGGTGGGTCCTTTGGGGTTCTCGATATCCGACAAACATTTGAAAAGAGCGGGTCTTGATTATTGGGACGATATGGATATAAGGTTGTATGATTCCTTTGAAGAGGTAGTTGGGAAGTCAAACGGTGGAACTTTTTATTTTTGCACTACAAAGGCAAAAAGAACATACAAGGAAGTTGAGTACAAGGACGGAGATTATCTTGTGTTTGGGAAGGAAACCAAAGGGCTTCCCGAATCAATTTTACAGGCTAACTATGAATGGTGTATAAGAATCCCCATGTTGAAGGATTACAGGTCGCTCAATCTTTCCAACTCTGTTGCTATTGTGTTGTATGAAGCTGTATCGCAGCTGGGATTTCCAGGAATGCTGATGCAGGGTGAGTTGACAGGTAGGGGAGATTAGAATAAAGGAGATTTTATTATGTATAAAACCAGGTTGAAAAGCGGCGATTATTTGGACTATGCCGTTGAGTATTATAGACAGAATCTTAAGACTTTTTTGGGCATGACTTTGTTCTTCCATATACCTGTCACTTTTTTGATTTTTTTCCTTCTTGACATAGGAAACTTTGTGGACAACATGACCTATATGATGCTGACGGAGGACTTTGAGATGGGTTTAATAAAAATCATGCTTCTTTATCTGGGCATAATTCTATACAGTTTTTACAATGCCACCATACTGCATGCAGTTTCTCTGGGTACTATCAAGCATACATATGAAAAGCTTGTAAACGGAGTTGACTACACTGCAAAACAGGCAATATCCTACGGTTTCAAACGCCTCCTTTGGTATATTCTTTATCTGTTTATTGTTTCGTTTGTCACAGGTTTTATATACAATATTGTGTCTTTTGTAGTGGCGTTAACCTTTTTGTCCAGCTTTATGGATTTTGGAGTAATAAAAGTAATAATTGGAGCGCAGGTTGCCCTTGCATTAATTGTCGCTGTCGTTTATTTTATGATTAGACTGTATTTCATTCCTCATGCAATAAGTATTGAAAGAATTGACTGCTTCAAGGCATTAAGTCTTTCGTGGAATATGACAAAGGGAAGGGTAAAGAAAGTTTTTTGGCCCATATGCTTTGGTGTCATTTTCTGCGCTGCCCTGCCTTTTGTCATACGTTCACTGAATAATTTCCTGATCTTCAACGATCCTTTGGTGAACCGGATTCTGGCTGCACTGATTATGTCTATATCGAGTGTTTTGCATCCAATACTTTACATCCATACCACACAGTTGTATATTTACCTGAAGCACGAAACGGGAATGATAGAATTTATGAATAAACTGGGTGATTTGGTTGCAGGCGAAAGTGATAGAATCACGTTCGGCAAGGATAGAGAGGTGGCAGGATGAACGATCGTGAACTTGCCCAGCGTGTTATTGAGGAGGTATTGTCCCAACCGGAATTCCAACCTGAAAAAGTTGGAGAGTTTAAGTTTTTACAAAAAATCCTTAGGACTATTGGTGAAATACTGCAAAAGATAATGGACTTTATTTCAGATTTGATTTTTGAGATTCTGAGCAGAGTTAATCTGGGTTCACTTGGCAGCAAATTCCTCAAACTGGGTCCTGTTGCAAGGGTGATTATTAATGTTTTGGCAATTCTGATTGTCGGGGCTTTGGTTTTCTTTCTTGTCAAGCTTGTTTTGAAAATCATCAAAAGTAAAAGATTCCGGTTCAAGAAGGAAGATATTTCAGACGAGCTTGAGGAGTTTACGAAAACTCCCAGTGAACCGTTGAGACTAGCATTGGAATTCAAGAGAATAAAAGAGTTCAGATTGTCTTTCAGATATTTCTTCCTGGCTTTGCTTATCAATTTCAACGAGCGGGAACTTATACGGATTCAGAAGTTTAAAACAAACAGGCAGTATTTCAGGGAACTTTCCGCAAATGACTCCGAAATCGCAAAGGCTAGCGAGCCTTTCTTCGAAGCCTTTTACTACATTTGGTATGGAAAAAGGGATATAGGCATGAAAGAGCTTTTGGAATGGGAGCGTTTGTACTACGACCTTTCGGGGGGGGTTGGAGGAAGGTGAGAACGATGAATAATCGATTGAGATTTGTTGTGCTTGGTGTTGTATTTGTTGTTTTGTTTTTTGTGGCAATTTCTCTCATCTCCGATGATGACCGGCAGTTTGAAAACCTTTCAAATTCCGCCTATTCGGTAAAAGATGGAGGTGCGAAGGCTTTTTATCTTTCGGTTAAGGAATACGGCAGGCGAACGAATCTGTATGAGACGGAAATTTTCAGGAAATATGCAAGATTCACCCCTGATGAAAGCCTCAGTGTTTCTCTTTTGCCTTCACTTAATTATTTGATTGATGATTTTGAGATTGAAGCCATAAGGGAACATGTTAAAAAGGGCAGCAGCTTTCTGTTCTTCATTGAGGAAAATGAATTTAATATGTACAAGGATATTGTAGAGGACATGGAAGAGTCCATAAACTCAACGGAAGAAATGTACTACAAAGAGTATGTGTTTGAGGATGGAAAAGGCGGAAGGATCTACTTGTTTCCCCATGGAGATAGAATATTAAACGGTTACATGAAGAAGGAACATTCGTATGCAACGGACGGCCTTGTGCTAATCGGGGAGATTGCAAAAAAAGGCAGGTACAAGACTGTTGCCATTAATGAGTATTACCATGTTGGAGTGTCGGCATCAGGAGGCGTCGATGTATACGGCATGGGTGTTACACTTTTGATGGTGCAGATTGCTATTACTGCAATCCTTTGGATGATTTACAAGGGCGTGCGCTTTGGAAAGGTTGAACCTGTTTACTCAACCATTAAAAGGAACGAAACGGAAAATGTTCATGCTCTCGGTAATTTATACAAGAGGGTGAATTCGCCCCAGATTGTATTTGATGTTCACATGGAGGCTTTGCTTGGGGATGTGGCCCATTATCTGGGTTACAGACAGTACAATGACACAATTAGAGATGAAATGCTTTCAGACAAAAAACTTTGTGAATTGGGATTTGACAAGCTGTTTTCGTTGTATGAGAACAAAAATATGCTGAAAAAAGGAGATATTAAAAAATATATTGAAAAAATAGAGAAGATTAGAAGGGAGCTCTAATATGTTTGTTAAGGAAAAATCAGAACAGATTATAAATGAGGTATCGAAGGTTCTTATTGGACAGGACGAATTTGTAAGGCATCTTGTGGTTGCTTTTTTGACTGGCGGACATGTGCTTATGGAAGGTGTGCCCGGTCTTGGCAAAACCCTGTCTGCCAAAGCACTTGCAAAAACGGTGGATTGCGAGTACAAAAGGGTGCAGTTTACTCCTGACCTAATGCCAACTGATATTATCGGCACAAAAGTATTTGACTTGAAAAAGACTGAATTCTATCTAAAAAAAGGTCCCATCTTTACCAATATACTTTTGGCTGATGAGATAAACAGGACACCTCCCAAAACCCAGTCTGCCTTGCTGGAGGCCATGGAAGAAGGCCATGTAACAATAGATGGAGAGACAATGGAACTGGGAGATCCGTTCTTTGTAATGGCAACACAGAACCCCATCGAATATGAAGGAACGTATCCGCTGCCAGAAGCACAGCTGGACAGATTCCTTATGAAACTTAATATTACGTATTTTTCCCAGGAAGATGAGAACAACCTTCTTAAGAAATACAAGGAGGGTTTTGTGAGTTCCCATAAGGAAGTTGAAAGTCTTGAAACATGCCTGACTTATGAGGAGCTGGTGACGTGCAGGGAAGAGATAAGCAGAGTTATTTGTGAGGACGGAGTTATCAACTACATAACTTCAATATCAAATGCAACCAGAAAATCACCTGCCATAATCCTGGGTGGTTCCCCAAGAAGCTCCATCAGCATGCTTTTGTGTGCAAAGACCACAGCCGCCATGAATGGAAGGGATTTTGTAACTCCTGAGGATGTATTGGATATAGCTCTGCCGGTATTGAGACACAGGGTAATATTGAAACCGGAGGCGGAAGTTGACGGTCTTGATCCTGATACGGTTTTGAATGCGTTTATTAGAAAAATAGAGGTGCCTAGATAGAGGAGTAACAAAATGACTTTTACCAAAAGACTCATATATTTATCACTTGCAGGAGGAGTTCTTGTACTTGTTGCCGGGTTTGCAGGCTGGGCTTTTGCAGTTGTGGCATTCACACTGGTCAACCTGGTTTTGGCAAGCCTTGTTGTGGTGGACATTGTACAGACTCCAAAACCTGAAGTTTTTGAGGTCCATAGGGAGCTGAATACAAAATTAAGCCTTGGTGCTGAAAATGACGTGGAGATAATTGTAAGGAACAACAGCCCAATACCTCTTCTTGTGTCTGTTACGGACTCCGTGCCCGAACATTTCAAACACACCTTGCCCATGGAAGCCAAATGGGTACCCGCCCACGGCCAGGAGATTTTTAAATACCAGGTGACCCCTATGAAAAGGGGAGAGGTGTGTTTTGAGAATATATATGTAAGAACTTTGGGGATATTTGGTTTCATACAAAGGCAGACCAAGATAAGAAGCGATGAGAAATACAAGGTTTACCCCAATATGAAAGCCCTTACCGATTACAGAATCAGCGCTCTCAACATGAACATGTTTCTTCATGGCATAAAGAAGACTAGAAGAAATGTGCAGGGTGGTGAGTTTGACAGCTTGAGAGAATATGTGCAGTCGGACCCTTACAATATTATCAACTGGGCAGCCACGGCAAGAAGACATGAGCTTATTGTAAATACTTACGTTCCTGAAAAGAATCAATATATATTTATTATGATAGATTCCAGCAGGGTCATGAATTCAGAGTATAAAAACATAAAGAAGCTGGATTATGCAATAAACAGTGCTTTTCTGTTGGCTGATTACTGCACGCATGGCGGAGACAATGTGGGTCTTATGGTGTTTGACAACAAGGTAAGAAGGTATGTTGCTCCCAGAAAGAACAACTTCGAAACCATTGCTTCGAATTTGTATAATGTGGAGTATACGGAGACCAGTGCGGATTATGACAATGCCATTAAAACCTTCAAGCTAAAGCAGAGAAGGAGAACCCTTGTTTTTATTTTCACAGAGCTTTTCAATGTGGATGAAGCATTAAGATTTGCAAATGCCGTAAATACTCATCTTTCAAATCATTTGGTATATGCCATAACCATTAAAGACCCAAGAGTGGATGACATTGCGAATATGGATATTGAGAAGTTGGATGATGTATACCTGAAGTCCGCTGGTGTCAAGTTGGTTGGTGAAAGAGACAAGATAAGAGCCGTATTAAAGAAAAATGGAATAATGAGCTCCGATGTGGAGCCCGACAAGCTATCCTTGGAAGCGGTTTGCAGATATCTGGATATAAAGAGATCCGGGGCTCTGTGAGTTACGTATAGAACTGCCTGTTATACCTTTCAACGCCTATCAGGAATTGGATTACATATGCGTAATACATTCTTTGCGGTATCTGGGCATTGACTCTTCTGAAGAAGTAGTTGAACAGTTTCACATCCCATATGTTTGAATCGTGTATGAATTCCCTCTGAGCAAGATACTCGGATAGAATCTCATATTCATGCTTTGAGATTGTGGCGTTTGTTTCTTCCGGTATTGTTTCGTCAGGGGATTTAATGTTTTCGGATGACTCGAGATACTTGTCCAAAACTTCCTGCATGTCTACTTCTTTGTTGATTTCATCCTGAAGCATTTGTTCAAGTTGTTTTGTGAACTTTGTATTTTCCTTGGTTTTTATAACCATGGTGTTGGCGGCAATGTCGCCAAGTCTTTGGGATTTTTTATTGAACATTATGAATACGGCACCTACCAGGTAGTTTGCAGGTAAATCATCCACAATCCTGAGCAGATTGCGCACCAAGGAAGCAGAGAATATAATTGGCTCGCCTGTTGTGGATACAACTCTCAAACCCGCTGCCTTTTTCCCTGGAGACTGGCCCCTCATTGTCATTTCAAAAATTACAAAGTAGAAATATTTTAGTATGAAAGTAACAATGTACACTATGGCGATAACGTATAAGATGTTCCAGCTGTCAACTATATTGGACAGGTTTAGACTGCTGTTTTCAAATACTGTGTATGACAGGATAATTACCGTGATTATCAATGCGGCATAGACAATGACTTCATCGAGTAGGCGGGCAAGAAACCTGGAGCCCAGGTTCGCTGTCTCATATTCTATGGTTACATTCTCGTGGGTTTCTATGTAGACATTTTTCTTCAAAGTCATATTACCTTCCTTGTTTTTGTTGATACCTTCCATAATTAATGTTATTATATTAGCACACCCAAAATTTTATATCAATATCATAAAGAGGCGAATCATATGAATGAGCAGGAGTTCGTTAAAGCCAACGGAAATGCATGGAAAGAGCTTGAATCGGAGTTGAAGCTTTTCAGAAAGATATCTGAAAAGCAAAACATTGACAAACACAGAATCGACAGGTTTGTCACGCTTTACAACAAGGCGGCCAACAATTTGGCATACTCAAGGACATATTTTGGAGAATGTGCCACAACCAATTACCTTAACAGGCTGGTTGGGCAGGCTCACTCCTTCATATATTCGTCACCAGAATCAAAGGTATCGTCCAATTTTAAGATATTTACCACAGGTTTTCCCAAGCTGCTTAGGAGGTATATAAAAGCATTTGTTATTGCTACGCTGATTTTTGTTGTTGCATTTGCTTTTTCCTATATTGTGACTGCAATAAGTCTGGACAATGCCTTGCTGTTCCTGCCAAGGCAGGTTCTGGAAGGTTCAAGACAGGAAGGACAATATGACGAGTTTACCACATCTATTGGCACCTATTTCGCATCCATGATAGGCACGAACAATTTGAGGGTAAGTTTCATGGCTTTTGCTTTGGGTATAACTTTTGGAATAGGCACCATTTACATACTTGCCTACAATGGTCTTATGCTGGGAGCATTGGCAGGAGTTTACCTGCATCGGGGACAGTCGGTATTCTTCTGGTCGTTGATACTGCCTCACGGTGTGTCTGAACTTTTTGCAATCTTTGTCAGCGGGACTGCAGGACTTATTATTGGTTACTCTCTTATTAATCCGGGCAAGATATCCAGGAAAGATGCCCTGATTACAAAAGGTATGGATGCGGTGAAACTTATAGTCGGCTGCATACCCATACTGGTAATATCCGCATTGATAGAAGGCTTCTTTACACCTCTTGAACTGCCATATATTTACAAATATGTTTTTTCACTGACCATGCTTTGCCTTCTTATTCTTTACTGTGTGCTTCCAGGCAGTGAAAGGGAACCGAAGGAACAGGAGAAAATACTTGAAAAACTTGTCTGATTATATATTGTTTTTTATGACAAATTAAGGTATACTAATAGTTGGTGGTGCAAAAAAGCACTGTAAATTTAATAAAAATGGAGGTTTTTTTATGGCTATTAAAGTAGGTATTAATGGTTTCGGTCGAATTGGTCGTCTTGTGTTTAGACTTGCTACACAGAATCCTGAAATTGAAGTAGTAGGAATCAACGATCCTTTCCTCGATCCGGATTATATGGCTTATATGGTTAAATTTGATACTGTACACGGTCGTTTCGATGGAACAGCAGAGGCTGTTGATGGCAAACTCGTAGTTAATGGAAAAGAAATAGAAGTGTTTGCATGCATGGATGCAAAAGAGATTCCATGGGGCAAGGTAGGAGCTGATTACATTGTAGAGTCCACTGGTGTTTATACAACCATTGACAAGGCAAAGGCTCACCTTGAAGCTGGAGCTAAGAAGGTTGTTATCACTGCTCCATCCAAGGACGCTCCAATGTTCGTTATGGGTGTAAATAGCGACAAGTACACAAAGGATATGGAAATCGTTTCCAATGCATCTTGCACAACAAACTGCCTTGCACCACTTGCAAAGGTAATTCATGACAACTTTGGTATCGTTGAAGGATTGATGACCACTGTTCATGCTGCAACCAACACTCAGAAGACTGTTGACGCTCCTTCAAAGAAAGACTGGAGAGGTGGACGTTCAGTATTTGACAATATCATTCCATCATCAACTGGTGCTGCTAAAGCAGTAGGAAAAGTTATACCAGAGCTTAATGGCAAGCTTACAGGAATGGCTTTCAGAGTTCCAACTCCAGACATTTCTGTTGTTGACCTTACTGTACGCCTTGAAAAGGCCACAACTTACGACGAAATCAAAGAAGCTGTAAAGAGAGCTTCTGAAAACGAGCTCAAGGGAATCCTTGGCTACACAGAAGAAATGGTTGTATCTACTGACTTCAGAACCGATACAAGAACAAGTATCTTTGATGCAAACGCAGGTATTGCTCTTAATGAACACTTTGTAAAACTCGTTGCATGGTATGACAATGAATGGGGTTATTCATCAAAAGTGCTTGATCTTATTAAGCACATGTCCAAGATTGATGCCCAATAATTAATAGATTAAAAGCTGCGCTTTATGCGTGGCTTTTTTTTGCTTGTAAAAATATAATTATATGATATAATTTAAGCGGGTTATGGAAGTTAGTGACTGGTTTATTTGAGAGGGCAGTTATGTTTGAATTACATAGTAGAAAAAGAGTGTTTATCAAATTCATATTTGTTTTTGTTTTCTCTGTGCTTTTGATATGCGGAACATCTGGCAGTGACGTAAAAAAAGAACTGTTCCACATGGATTCTGCCATGATTATTCCGACAAGTCACAACTATTTAACTATTAGAAAAGGCCCCGGCTTTACATATCCAATAATGTATTCACTGGATTCCGTCAGTGCTCTAACTGTCGTTGAAAAAGGTATTTGGTACAAGGTTCTGTACAATGGTGTGTATGGTTATGTATACAGCACCACATTTGTTGACAGCGAAGCCTTTGAGCCAGACAGATTAAAAGGATATTCAATAGGTATTGATGCCGATGGTCAAATGAATCTCGACAGAAAATCAGAGTTTATTGCTCCACAATCCAAGGTTTTGACAGAAAGAATGAATGAAAGACACCAAGGTGTATATTCCGGTACATATGACTATGAAATAAATTTAAAAGTGGCGATGAAGCTTAAATCTGCACTTGAACTTGAGGGTGCTACTGTTGTCATGCCAAGACAGCGTTCTGATCATTCCATGAGCAACCGCGAAAGGGCGGACTATTTGAACAAATACGACTGCAATCTCGTTATAAGCATAAGCTGTGACTCATCCAATAATCCTATGGATAACGGCGTGCAGGTATATATTCCGAGATTTACCACCAGCGAATCAACCAAGGTTTTTGCAGAAACCTTGCTGAACAAACTCTCAAATGGCCTTGGTGTTCCAAAGTCTGGTGTTAAGGTTGCAAATGACATTACGTTTTTGAACTGGTCTAAGGGCAATGTTGTCAAGGTGGAAATTGGGTATTTGTCTAATAGGGAAGACGAGAGAAAATTGACTGACGAAAGTTACCAGCTGCTATACGCTAATTACATTAAGGAATCCATTGTTGAAGTGTTATTACAAAAAAATCAGGAGTAATTGTTAATGGCTTGGACAGACGAACAGTTGGAAGCGATAAATCATAGAGGTAAAAATCTGTTGGTTGCGGCTGCCGCAGGCTCTGGTAAGACATCTGTATTAGTGGAAAGAATTATTAAAAGAATATTGGATGACAATATTGATGTGGACAAGCTTTTAATTGTCACCTTCACAAGAGATGCGGCTTCTGAAATGAAGGAAAGAATATATGCATCCATACAATCAAGATTAAAAGATTCAGACAATCCGAGAAGACTTCTAGAGCAGCAGGCTCTTCTGAGCAAGGCTCACATATCAACCATAAGTTCTTTTTGTCAATATGTTGTTAAAAGCAATTTCAGGGAAAGCGGAATAGACTCTTCCTTCAGGGTGGCGGATGACAATGAAACCCTTTTGATTAAGGAGGAGGTTCTCGATGATGTTCTTGAAAAATGGTACGAAAAGAAGGACCCTCATTTTCATAATCTGGTCGAAACATACGGCGGTTCAAAAACAGATGACAATCTAAAAAGCATAATTCTTAATCTTCATTCTTTCATACAAAGTTTTCCTTATCCCTTTGAATGGCTTGATGAGCAGAAGAAGATACTGAATCCCAAAAGATACAAGGATTTCGGAGAAACCATATGGGGAAAGGAAGCTCTTGAGTATCTTGAGATCACCCTGGAAAGTCTTTTGTCCGAAGCAAAGAGGACAAAAGCCATGGCCGAAGAATTCGGTGTTTCCGGTTATCTTGATGCTCTTGGTATTGATGTTGAGATGCTTGGTGATTTGTGCAGCATGTGTAAAAATGCTTCTTGGGAAGAGGCATTTGAGATAATGAATTCTTTTTCCTTTGTCAGACTGGGAAGAGTGGGCAAAGAAGACGACAGGGAAAAGGCGGTTCTGATAAAGAAAAGAAGGGACACACTGAAAAAGGAGTTGGGCAAGCTTGTAAGCGAAATATTTGGTGGCTCTAAGGATGCAGCCATGAAAGATATGGAGCTTGTGTACAAGGATATCCGCAGGCTGGTTTGGCTAGTAAAGTATTTTCATTTAAAGTTTCAGAACGCCAAGAAGGAAAGAAAAATATTTGACTTTTCCGATATGGATCATATTGCTCTTAACATACTTGCCAAAAAAGAGAATGGCAGAATAGTTCCTACAGATGTTGCCCTTAAATTAAGGGAGAAGTTTGAGGAAATATACATAGATGAATACCAGGATACGAATCTGACCCAGGAAACAATTCTGCAGGTAATAGCCAGAGGGAATAATATTTTCCATGTGGGAGACGTAAAGCAGAGCATATACAGTTTCAGGCAGGCGCGTCCTGATTTATTCTTGAACAAGTACCACGAATACAGTGTAAATACGGAAAAGAACAAACTTGTCAGATTGTATAAAAACTTCCGAAGCAGAAGAGATGTTGTTGGCAGTGTAAACTATATATTCAGCAGGATTATGAATGAAAAGACTGCAGAGATGGATTATGTAGAGAGTGAGTACTTGAACTATGGTGCCACATATTACGATGATGCGTACAACTCGGAATGCGAGCTTTTGATAATTGAAAACAAGGACTCCACCAAAGAAAACACATATCTTGAAGCCATGCTGATAGCAAGCAAAATCCGAAAGCTCTTTGAGGATGGTTTTATGGTCTATGACAAGCGTGAAAAGACCATGCGGAAGATTCAATACAAGGATATTGTCATATTGATGAGATCGGTGTCAGAAAAGGCTGACATATTCAGACAGGTTTTCGCAAGTTGTGGCATCCCCTTGTACTACGAAGGAAAAGGTGGATTTTTTGCAAGTCTTGAAATAAGTGTTGTTTTGGCTTTCTTAAGCTTAATTGACAATCCTCTTCAGGACATCCCCCTTATTACAGTTTTGCGTTCTCCCATGTTTGAGTTTTCCGATGCTGAAATATCCCTGATTCGCCTCCATAAGAAGGATTGTCTGTTTTATGAAGCTCTTCTTGAGTATGCGGAATCGGGATATGCTGAGTCCTTGAGGGAGAAAATAAATGAGTTTTTGAATGTTCTTGGCATGCTGAGAGACAAGAGTGTCATTTCCTCGACGGCTGAGCTTGTTTGGGATATTGTCACCATAACAGGGTACTACACTTATGTGGGGTTAATGGAGGATGGCGGGAGAAAACAGGCAAACCTTAGGCTTTTGTTTGAGAAGGCTGCAAGCTTTGATGAAGGTTCTCATAAAGGAATTTACAGATTTCTTAATTATATGGAGAACCTGAAGAAGAAAAAAGGAGATCTTTCCGAAGCATCCGCAATTTCAGAGGGTATGGACGTGGTGAGAATTATGACCATACATAAAAGCAAAGGTCTGGAATTTCCTGTAGTGTTCCTTGCAAACACCGCTCAGGAATTCAATACCCAGGATGTAAAGGGGAGATTCGTGAGGCACAAGACTTTGGGCATTGGTCCTTCGTGTTTTGACAGGGAAAACATGGTTGTTTATCCATCGGTTATGAAGGAGATTGTTGAAAGACGCATAATACATGATAACAAGGCAGAGGAGATGAGAATCCTTTACGTCGGCCTTACCAGGGCCAGAGAGAAATTAATTGTCACAGGCAGCATAAAGGAAGATTGTGAAAATTGGTTTCAAAATATTAGGATGAAATGCGATTTCGAAACTCTGAGTCCAGTTAACTTCAGCATCCTGGAGTCGAAAAGCTTCCTTGAATGGATTGCTATGAGTCTTGCATACCATCATTTGAATGGAAGGAAGGATGAAAAGACTGCATGTAACTGGATTATACAGTCATATACGAAGGATGAAATTGAAATTGACAAGCTGCCTGATTTTGTAGCTTCTTTTGAAAAGAAGGAAGAGGTTTTAGAGGAAGACGTTGATGAGAAAATACATGAAAAGGTTTCAGAAATATTGGGCTATGAGTATCCTTGTCAGACCTTGTCAACTGTTCCGTCAAAGGTTTCAGTTACTGAAGTCAAGAGACTCATGGAAGAAGATTTTGAAGACGAGTTTGATTTGATGAACAGGGAAGTTTCCTTTAAAGAACTGCCCGATTTCATGGATGAGAAAACAAAGGATGTGTCTCATGCGCTTAAGGGAACCTTGCTACATGCCTGTCTGCAGCAGATTGATTTTAATGCTGTTAGAAATATTGAAAGTGAGGAAGACGCTAAAGCTTATGTTGATAGTCTGATTGACAACATGCTCAAGAAGCGATTCATGACGGAAGTGCAGGCAAAAGCTATTGAAAGAAAACTTGTTGTTCTATTTATCCTTTCTCCTTTTGCAAAGAGAATCATGCAGGCGGACAGGGTGGAAAGGGAAGTGCCTTTTACCATTATCAAGAAGTGGGGTGAACTTCTGGGAAAAAGGGATGAACATGCCGATGAAAACGTGGCTGTTCAGGGTATAATTGACTGCTATTTCGAAGAGGATGGAGAAATTGTGGTTGTGGATTTTAAAAGCGATTACATTCCACAGAAAAACATGATGGAAGTGGTTGTAAATAGATACAAAATACAGATTGATTTATACAAGGAGGCGTTGGAAAAGATAACGGGGAGGAAGGTTAAGGAATCGTATATTTATCTACTTAGATATGGCGAAATTATTTCAATGTAAAATATGTGTTAATGTATCGTTGATTTGTTAGATTTTTAACATTATACCATTGATATTAATTATCTGTGATGATATAATACATATGTTTGCTAACTGTGAAGTTATGCATTCTTTGTATGTGTAATAAATTGTGTTATATATTCAAAATTGGAGGGTTTAAAAGTATGGGAAGTAGTAGTTGTTCATGCAGCGTAGCAGACGAGAAGTTGCTAAAGTTGCAGAAGATTATCGAAGAGAACAGGAACAAAAAAGGCGCCCTTATCCATGTATTGCACGAAGCTCAGACAATATATGGTTATTTGCCAATTGAAGTTCAGAAAGTGGTCGCCGAGGGCATGGGTGTTCCCCTTGCGGAAGTTTACGGGGTTGTGACTTTTTATGCGCAATTCTCTTTGAAGCCAAAGGGACAATACAAAATATCCGTGTGCCTTGGAACTGCCTGCTATGTTAAAGGTGCAAACCTTGTACTCGAAAAGCTTGAGGAAGAGCTTGGCATATCCGTAGGCGATTGTACTGACGATTTAAGGTTTTCACTGGAAGGTTGCAGATGTATAGGTGCTTGCGGTCTCGCTCCGGTTATAACCATAAATGAGGATGTTTACGGACGCTTGTCGCCAAATGATGTGCCGGATATTCTTGCGAAATATAAGGAATGATAAAATATGGAGGTGCTTTCTGTGAAGTCATTGGAAGAATTAAAAGCTATTAGAGAAAAGACAAAAGCTGAAATCAGCTTGAGAGATGATAAACATGATTTTAGGATAGTGGTTGGTATGGCCACATGTGGAATAGCTGCTGGCGCGCGTCCTGTAATGCACGCTTTTGTAGAAGAATTAAACAAGAGAAAGCTGACAAATGCTGCCGTAACAATGACTGGCTGCATGGGTATGTGCCGTTTGGAGCCCATTGTTGAGGTAATAGATCAGGAAGGCAACAAAGTAACATACGTTAAGATGACACCTGAGAAGGCTGTCAAGGTTGTTACTGATCATATAGTAAATGGAAAGATTGTCACCGAGTATACTGTCGGTGCAGTTACCGATTAATCTATTGAAGGAGGATAAGTAATGCAGATATATAGAGCACATGTGCTCATTTGTGGTGGAACCGGCTGCACTTCATCAGGTTCCATAGGATTGATGGATGAATTTGAAAAGTGCATCAAGGAAGCCAACATAGAAAATGAGATAAAGATTGTCAAGACAGGTTGCTTTGGTCTGTGTGCGGAAGGACCCATAGTGGTAATATATCCTGAAGGTTGCATGTACTGCAGGGTAACCAAGGAAGATATCAAGGAGATAGTTGAGGAACATCTTGTAAAAGGTCGTATTGTTAAGAGACTTCTAGAAGGTGCTGATGCTCCAGAAGTTGATACAAGTGCTGAACAAACGGATTTCTTCAAGAAACAGTATAGAATAGCTCTTAGAAATTGCGGTAAGATAAATCCGGAGTCCATTGAAGAATACATAGCTGAAGAAGGTTATATGGCTCTTGGAAAGGTACTTACTGAAATGACCCCTGAACAGGTTATTCAGACGATTCTGGATTCAGAATTGAGAGGCAGGGGTGGAGCAGGTTTCCCAACAGGAAGAAAATGGGAGTTTGCACGCAGAAGCGTATCAGACCAAAAATTTGTATGCTGCAACGCCGACGAAGGCGACCCTGGAGCATTTATGGATAGAAGTATCCTTGAAGGCGACCCACATGTAGTACTCGAAGCTATGGCAATAGCAGGGTATGCCATAGGAGCTGACAAGGGATATATTTATGTTAGAGCCGAATATCCAATAGCGGTTCAAAGACTCAAGACAGCTATCAAGCAGGCTAAAGAGTATGGTTTGCTTGGAGACAACATTTTTGGAACCGATTTTTCATTTGATATAGAGCTTGTACTTGGCGCTGGCGCATTTGTTTGTGGTGAGGAAACTGCCTTGATGACAAGTATTGAAGGAATGCGTGGAGAGCCAAGACCAAGACCTCCTTTCCCAGCGGTTAAAGGTTTGTGGCAGCAGCCTACAATTCTCAACAACGTTGAAACTTATGCAAACATTCCTGTAATAATCAACAATGGACCGGAGTGGTTCAAGCAGATTGGTACTGAAAAGAGCAGAGGTACAAAAGTATTTGCTGTTGGTGGAAAGATCAAGAATACAGGTCTTGTTGAAATACCAATGGGTACAACTTTGAGAGAAGTTGTATATGAAATTGGTGGAGGAATCCCAGGAGACAAGAAGTTCAAGGCGGCTCAAACCGGCGGTCCATCAGGCGGATGCATACCTGCAAGCTTGATCGACACACCAATCGATTATGACTCACTGATAAAGATTGGTTCAATGATGGGGTCGGGTGGACTTATAGTAATGGACGAGGATACATGCATGGTTGACATTGCAAAGTTTTTCCTTGAGTTTACTGTTGAAGAGTCCTGCGGAAAATGCCCGCCATGCAGAATCGGAACAAAGAGAATGTATGACATTCTTGAAAAGATTACAAATGGAAATGGTGAGCTTTCTGATATAGATGATTTGTATGAGCTGGCAGAAGGCATACAGTCAAGTGCTCTGTGCGGCCTAGGACAAACTTCGCCAAATCCGATTCTTAGCACACTGCAATATTTCAAGGACGAATATATTGCTCACGTTGTTGAAAAGAGATGTCCTGCAGGCGTATGCAAGTCACTGCTTCGCTACAGAATCATTGCGGATAAGTGCAGAGGATGTAGCCTTTGTGCAAGACATTGTCCCACAAATTGCATAAGCGGAGAAATCAAGAAGCCTTATGTAATAGACGAAAGCAAATGCATAAAGTGCGGAGTTTGCATGGAGAAATGCAAATTCGATGCGGTTGTCAGAGAGTAAAGGAGGAAAGAGGATTACACTATGAAAATGGTTAATATAACGATAGATGGCATGAATATGCAGGTGCCTGAAGGCACTACCATACTGGAAGCTGCCAGACAAGCAAATATACGCATCCCAACGCTGTGCTTCCTGAAGGACATCAATGAAATTGGTGCCTGCAGAATGTGCGTTGTGGAAGTTAAAGGTGCAAGGGCTCTTCAGGCTGCATGTGTTTATCCTGTAGCGGAAGGTCTTGAAATAAAGACCAACTCCGACAAGGTAAGAAGAGCCAGAAAAGTTACTTTGGAGCTCATACTCTCAAATCATGACAGGGAGTGCCTCACTTGTGTAAGGTCTAACAATTGCGAGCTTCAAAAGTTGTCAAAGGAATTGAACATAAGAGATATACGCTATAAGGGCGAACAGACAGAACATGATATAGATAATTTGTCACCTTCAATTGTAAGGGACAACAACAAATGCATACTTTGCAGAAGATGTGTAAGTGTTTGTCAGAATGTTCAGACTGTAAGCGTTTTAGAGACTGTCAGCAGAGGTTTCGATACCAAGATTGGTACTGCGTTTGACATACCTCTTGCCAACACTCCATGCGTAAACTGCGGACAGTGCATAAATGTATGCCCAGTTGGTGCAATCTATGAGAAGAGCGACATCGAAAAGGTTTGGTCTGCAATCAACGACCCTGACAAGTATGTTGTTGTTCAGACTGCTCCTGCTGTCAGAGTATCAATAGGTGAAGCTTTTGGAATGCCATTAGGTTCACGTCCAACAGGCAAAATGGTTAGCGCGCTTAAGAAGCTTGGTTTTGACAAGGTATTTGATACTGATACAGCTGCCGACCTGACAATAATGGAGGAAGGTACAGAGCTTCTGCAGAGAATGCAGAATGGCGGTAAACTGCCGCTCATTACATCCTGCAGTCCTGGATGGATTAAGTTCTGCGAGCACAACTATCCTGATTTCCTGGACAATTTGTCAAGCTGCAAATCACCAGATGAAATGTTTGGTGCAGTGCTTAAGACATACTATGCAAAGAAAATGAACATAGAACCGGAAAAGATTGTAGTTGTATCAATCATGCCATGCACTGCCAAGAAGTTTGAGGCGGGCAGACCTGAGCTTTCAGCAGCAGGATATCCTGATGTTGATTATGTACTGACTACAAGAGAGCTTGCTCAAATGATTGACGAAGCTGGTATAGATTTTGTTAACCTCGAAGACGAAACCTTCGACGATCCTATTGGAGATGCATCCGGTGCGGGAGTCATCTTCGGCGCAACAGGCGGTGTTATGGAGGCTGCTCTTAGGACAGTTGCCGATATCCTAAGTGGAGAGTCGCTGCCTGAGGACAAGATTGAGTACACCGAGGTAAGAGGTGTTCAAGGAATCAAAGAAGCTCAGATTGAAGTTGCCGGCAAAGTGATAAGAGCTTGTGTAGTTCACGGTCTTGGAAATGCGAGGAAGGTTCTTGACAGAATCCGTGCAGGCGAGGCTGAGTATGATTTTATTGAAATCATGGCATGCCCAGGCGGATGCGTAAATGGTGGTGGACAGATAATCCAGCCATCAGAAGTTAGGAGCTGGATTGACCTTAGAGTTGAAAGAACCAAGGCGATTTACGCTGAAGACAGGTCTCTGCCAATCAGAAAGTCCCATGATAATCCGTTTATCAAGAAACTCTACGGCGAGTATTATGGAGAACCTGGAAGCGAAAAGGCTCACCATGATCTGCATACAACCTATCAGCAGAGAGCTAACTATCCCCTTGATAACTAAGTGAAATTGTATGATAATATAAGGGCTGTAGCTTGGTATCAAGCTACAACCCTATTTTACTATTGAGAGGAGAACTTATGCTTGTCAGAGATATTGTAAAAACCTTGGATGCAGAAATTTTGACTGGTGAGGAAAATCTTGAACTTGACATACAGGCAGGTTGCGGAGCAGACCTGATGAGCGATGTAATGGCTTTTGTCAAAGACAATGTCATATTGCTTACTGGCCTCATAAACGTGCAGGTTGTAAGAACGGCTGAAATGATGGATATAAAGGTTGTTTGTTTTGTACGAGGCAAACAGCCAACGGAACAGATTATTGAACTTGCCAAATCAAAAGGTATTACCATATTATCTACTAAAAACCCCATGTTTATTGCCTGCGGTCTTTTGTACAAGGCGGGACTAACGGGACGGGGGGTATGGGATTGAGTGGGCAGAAAGTTACACTGCGTTACACCATTGCTGCAGAAGATTTTATCTCAGCTGGAGAAGCCTCCAGCCATGTAAAAAAGACGCTCAACAAGCTGGGAATAAGACATGAACTTATTAAGCGCTTTACAATTGCCATGTACGAGGCGGAAATAAATACGGTAATCCACGCAAGTGGTGGAGAAGCATACGTTGAAATAACTCCAGAAAAGTTGATGGTTAAAATATCCGACAATGGCCCCGGAATTCCTGATATTGAGAAAGCCATGATGGAAGGATGGTCCACAGCCCCGGAACATATTAGAGAAATGGGATTTGGAGCTGGCATGGGCTTGCCTAACATGAAAAGATATGCAGATGATCTTGCTGTTGAAAGTGAAGTAGGTGTCGGTACTGTTGTAACGATTACCGTATACCTGTCCTGAAGTGAGTGAAAAGGAGGTTGGGGAATGTGGATGACTATTATCACTCCGTAGTTCTTGATAATAAATTGTGCAAGGGTTGCACCAATTGTATAAAGAAATGCCCAACGGAAGCCATACGGGTCAGAAATGGAAAAGCCATAATAATAAATGAAAAGTGTATTGATTGTGGAGAGTGTCTGAGAACATGCCCTTACAAGGCAAAGATTGCACAAACAGACACATGGGACGACTTGTCTAAATTCAAGTATAGAATTGCCTTGCCTGCACCTTCTTTATACATGCAGTTTGCCAATGCTCCTTCAAAGGAACATGTAATCAAGGCTCTGCAAATGTTGGGATTTGATTATGTGTATGAAGTGGCAAGAGGCGCTGAAATTGTAACATCAATTACGAATAAAATATTGAAAACGGAATCGTATCAAAGACCCGTAATATCATCGGCATGTCCTGCGGTTGTTAAGCTGATTCAGCTAAATTACCCTAATTTGATACCCAACCTGCTTAAGATAAAGTCGCCAATGGAGATGGCCGCTATCAATGCAAAAAAAGAATTTTGCGAGGAGCATAATGTTTCTCCTTCCGAGGTGGGAGTTTTCTTTATATCCCCGTGTGCGGCTAAAATGACAGCTGTAAAGTCTCCTATTGGTATTAGCAAATCCAATGTGGACGGTGTATTGTCAATAAAGACGGTTTACTTCAGGATGTTCAAGCAGCTGGCTAAGATAAAAGATGAGGAATTGCCAGACAGTAATCAGGCTGGATACAAGGGTGTCCGTTGGGCTGCTGACGGAGGAGAGGCTGTTGCTCTTAATACTGAAAAGATACTTGCCGTTGATGGTATTCACAATGTTATTAAAATATTTGAGGAACTTGAAAATGACAGTATTGAAGATGTGGATTTTATAGAAGCCTCTGCATGTACAGGTGGATGTCTGGGAGGTCCGCTGGCTGTGGAGAATATGTTTGTTGCAACGGCAAGAACCAAAAAGTTTAAAGAATCCCTGCCTTCTCATGGATTGTCCATAGCTGATTCTGAAATGGAAGAGTATGAGTTTGACTGCCCAATTATACATAAAGATGTTACAAAACTGGATACCGACATATCAGAGGCAATGAGAAAGTATGACAGGATGGTAAGTCTGTGTGATGAATTACCTGCACTGGACTGCGGAGCTTGTGGTGCTCCAAGCTGCAAGGCTCTTGCTGAAGATATAGTGAGGGGGATTGCAGACATTACTGACTGCATATTCGTTCTTAGAAGGAAGGTAAGAAAGCTTGCTGAAGAAATGATGGCTTTGGAGAGCAGGATGCCTCCTGTTATAGGAGAGGAGAACAAGAAGGATGGAGATATATGAAGGTTAAGACTTTGGTTGAAGAGCTGGGAATGACTTTGATAACAGGCGATGGAGAAAAAGAAATAACAGGGATTTATGCATGCGACCTCTTAAGCTGGGTTATATCTCACGCAAAGACCGGAGATCTTTGGGTGACTGTCATGAACAATGTTAATATAGTTGCAGTGGCTTCTCTTGCCGAAGTTGCTTGCATTGTTCTTGCAGAAGGTGTTAAGGCAGATGAGCAGGTAGTGAAAAAAGCCAGGGAAAATGGCGTGACATTGCTGGGCTCATCCATGCCGACTGCTGAGATAATTATAAAATCAAGCAAATTGATATGAAAGTCTATGCGGATTTGCATATTCATACCGCCTTGTCACCATGTGCGGACGAAGACATGACCCCTGGCAACATAGTAGCCATGGCGTCTCTTGCCGGCCTTGATGCGATTGCAATAACGGACCACAATATTGCATTGAATGTGCGTCCTGCAATAAAGTATGGCGAACAGTTTGATGTGCTTGTTATTCCTGGAATGGAGCTTGAAACAAGGGAAGAGGTGCACGTTGTATGTCTTTTCGAAACATTGGAGCAGGCTCTTGATTTCCAGGGCGTGGTGCATAAGTCAATGACGGGATTAAAAAACAATCCCGATATATTTGGAAGACAGCTAATGTTTGACGAGGAAGACGAGATAATCGGCGAGTATGACGACATGCTCCTATGTGCTACGGATATAGGGATAGATGATGTTTTTTCAATGATAGAAGGTTTTGGGGGTATTGCTTATCCTGCTCATGTGGACCGGGATTCCTACAGCGTGTTTTCCCAGCTGGCCTTCATACCGTTTGATTATCCTTACAAATTTGTTGAAATATCCATTGATTGCAAATCCGACATAATTGAGAAATATCCGCAACTAAAAAAATATAATCTATTAAAGGCGTCAGACAGTCATGATTTAACACAAATAGACAAACATGACATGTATCTTGAATGTGAACGGCTTGATGCCAAAAGTGTTATTGAAGCTCTTAAGAATAATAGAATTATTTATGAAAGGACAGAACCATGCTGAGAGATATTTCACTGCACATTATGGATCTTTGTGAAAATTCAATCAAAGCGCAAGCAAGCAGAATTGACATATTGATAAAAGTTGACTTTGACAAGGACGAACTTATAGTAAGCATAACGGATAATGGTGTAGGCATGGACAGCGAAATGCTTTCGAAGGTTGTGGATCCTTTTACAACCGGCAGAACTACAAGAAATGTTGGCCTCGGGATTCCTTTTTTCAAACAGGCATGTGAAATGACGGGTGGGCACGTCGAAATTGTATCAAGAAGGAAAGAGGGAACAACCATTAAAGGGAAAATGGTTGTTTCGCATATTGACAGACTCCCACTTGGAGATATAGGGGAAACTTTTCAGACATTGATTATGTCAAAGCCAGAAATTGATTATGTGCTAAGGCTTGAGAATTTAATGGGAAGTGCTGCAATATCAACCATGGAAATCAAAAAGGAACTGGAGGATGTGCCAATAACAACGTATGAGGTTCTGATATGGTTGAAAACCTTTGTTAATACCAAGGTTTCAGAGATACTTGGAGATATATGAAAGATGTTTTACTATTTCGGTAAATGTTATATAATATATCTGTACCGAAAGGAGTGGTTTAAATGGATAAAATCAAATTCAAACCATCAACATTGCTAAGTCCTGTGCCGGTAGTTATGGTATCGCTGGGAGACAAAAGTGTTTCGAATATCATAACTGTAGCCTGGGTGGGTACTGTAAATTCAGAGCCACCAATGATATCGATTTCTGTCAGAAGACAGAGATATTCCTACGATATTATTAACAAACACAAGACTTTTGGTGTGAATTTGGTGTCTACTGATATTGTAGAAAGAGCAGATTGGTGCGGTGTCAAGTCCGGTAAGGAAATTGACAAATTCAAGGAATGCAACTTCACTAAGTTCTACGGTGACATTACTGGGGTTCCATTGATTAAAGAAAGCCCTGTAAACATTGAGT
>DUPL01000053.1 GCA_012838385.1 Clostridiaceae bacterium | reverse complement strand
TTTCAATACCGATGGTGGTTCTGATATACATCATAAGGCTTCCATCACCAAGTTCCACCACCATGTTTTCATCTGCACTGCTTGAACCTTGAATGCCTTTAACACCGCCTCTAAAACTCCAAGTCTTGCCCTTGTCTGTGGATACATAAACATTGGAACCTATTTCACCATACATGGACCAATCATTGCCATGACGCCAAACGGACGTAGGAAGCATCCATGTGCCGTCACTAAGAACAATGGGCTTGTTCATGGCAACACCATTTGCAATCCTGACCGGTTCACTCCAGCTTGGGTTTGCATCACCCGGATTGTCTGTATAAATAGCCCAGACTCCAGCTCTTCCATCAAACATATAATAGCTTTGACTCCAGAACAGCCACATGCGTCCATCGGGATCAGTCCAAAGCATAGGATCAAACGCTCTAACCGGATAAACCGGATCAATTACAACTGCAGGTCCTGCCCAGCTTGCTCCATCGTTGTCGCTTGTATAAAGTACAAGCCAGTTGTATTCGTTTTCTGTCGTACTACCACTGTACCAGGTTGTCCAGAGCCTTCCATTTGAAGCCTTTTCAATGCCAGGAATACCCTGCCACTGTCTGTTGCCATCAAGATACTCTGCCGTGCCTGGGTATCTTTGAACAGCAGGCGCCTCCAAAGCAATATCCCTGGCTATCTTTGGTGTCTTTTCCGCTTCTATTCTAAGATCATCCACATCAATAGTTGCACCTCTGTTAGAGATTGCAAAGGTTGCATCCTTATCGGCAATTCTTGCATTGGTTATGTTGTATATAACATTGCCGCCAGCATCTTTCAAAACCGCATTCCTGTATATTCCGTCAACGCTGTTTGAGTATTCGACACTAGCCATGAGCTGGCCTTCCGCATATACCTTTATAGTATTGTTTCTGTCTTCGATTGTCACACTAACAAATTGGTTCAAGGAGTTCTTCCCGTTAGGAATATCTACTTCTATGTACTTTCTTCCCAAACCCTTGGTATATGGGGCTCCCACCTCTTCCTGGGTCCTAACATTTATTTGAAGCTTTGTTCCCTGGAATTTCAAGTATACTCCTGTTGCACCAACGCCGTAATCATATACACCATCCTTGTAGCCGTCGTTCTCATATTCGTTGATTGTTTTACTACCCGCTACATACGACGTTTGTGTAGTCCTTACAAAGACAAAACCGCCAGCGGCTCCTGCCTGATTAACCTTGAATTTTCCACTAAAAATCGTTGGAGAATCAAAAACCCTTCGATTTTTCAATAACCTTCCATCCTTCCACGTTAATCTAAGGAACCTGTTACCATTTTCGCTGACAATTGTGCTTTGCAAGCCCCAGCTTTGCATCGTTTCCAAGTTCCATTCGCTTCCTATGCTTCTGGCAGCTTCTTCAAGAGTTGAATACTCAAAATCTTCTTCATACACAAAGCTATTACTGCCCGCCTTTACATCCCTGGGCGTGGTGATGGCGATAATAGCGATTAATGAAGAAACAACTGCCATGCAAAGAATTGACAGCACTGTAAACTTTCTTGTTCTCTTCATGATAATCCTCCCTCGTCCATATTATTTATTTTTCTACTTGTTTTTCTGTATTGTGTAGGTGTCATACCCTCGTATTGCATAAACAACTTTGAAAAATACGCAGCATCCGTATAACCTAAACTGAGTGCAATATCGGTAATTGACAACTCTGTTGTTGCCAGCTGTTTTTTTGCAAGCTGTATACGTCTTGCATTCCTATAACTCATGATTGTTATCTTGGCTTTTTCCTTGAACAAATGGCACATGTAAAACTTGCTTAGATGAAGAGCCTGTGCCATTTCGTCCAAAGACAGGTCAACACACAAGTTGTTGTTAATGTAAGCAATCATTTTGGGGAACAAATCAACGGGATTAGCTTCTTCTCCCTTTTTGAATATGAATAGTATTTCTCTGATTGTCTTCTCAAGTTCCTTTCTGCTCGTCTTTTTGTCCAGGTTCAAAGCATATTCAATTTTCGCATTCAGGTTCTGTATTGTATCCCAATCAAGGGTCAAACTGCAGCGTCCGAAGTCTTCCAGTATGCTGTCAATCATCTTCTCATTAGCAGGAAGATCCATCACCTGCTTTACATATTCATCCGTTGATAAAAGCAGCTTCTCGCTATATGGGTTTATCATTGGCCCAAGATAAACTCCCAGCTTTGATACAATTTGCTTAAGCCTGCTGTCTTTACTCACAATCTTGCCTGCAATAATATCTTCTTCAGTTATCTTGGCCATAAGAATCTCTCGGGCATTGTGATAAAGCTCCTCAAGGCCCTTGCAAAACGCTCCCCGTTCTCTATCGTAAATGATGTATATATAACCATTTTTTGCTTCTACTGCATCCGGATAGGATACATTGTCCCTTTCATCAAGCAAAAGCTTCCACTTCCAGGTTTCTCCCTCATCTTCAGAAAGGTATGCAGCAAGATTGCTTCTTTTACTGGTGCTGTCATGATAAATTAAGAGAATTCTTCCTGAAGACAGCCTTCGAATATGAAAACGTGTACTAGGACCAACATAACCACTTGCCTCCGCATCCGTCCAGGTCCTGCCGCCATCATAGGAATAGCTCTTGCCAATACCATACAACGTTCTGATAAACATCATAAGCCTTCCGTCACTTAACTCAAGAATCATGTGTTCGTCAAAGCTTCTTTTTTCAACCTTTGGGCCACCCAGTCTTTCAAATGTGGTTCCGCAATCCGTGGATCTGTAGACAAAAGGAAGTCTTTCTTCTCCTTCACTAACACACCCTTTAACTGCTTGTACATTTCTATCCCAAACAGCAATTGGAAACATTAATTCACCAGTAGACAGAAATGTTGGTTTATTCATCATGACATCCTTGCCTATGATAAAGGGTTTGCTCCAATTCAATATATCTGCATCAGGATTATTGCAAAGGGATGCATAGACGGCGTGTTCAGGCATGATGCTCCAAATAAACCACAATCTACCCAGCATATCCATCCACAAACAAGGGTCATAGCATCGGCTGGCAGGACCGTTGTATGCTACAGCAACGGGCTCCGACCAAGTCAATCCATCATCGTCACTAGTTATTAGTGCACAATAATTACCGAACTATTCCTTAGTTCCACCACTGTATAAGACAGCAAAAAGTCTCCCTTTATCAGAAATCTCTATTCCCGGGATTCCCTGCCACAGTCTTTGCGAAGTATTATACTGTTGCAACTCTTCTCTATCTGTGATTAACATTATTCCAACTCCTTATACTGGTTGCCGACTATCATACAATATTTGAAAATAGTTGTAAAAACAATAACTATATTGCTGTATT
>DUPL01000052.1 GCA_012838385.1 Clostridiaceae bacterium | reverse complement strand
TGTAACAAGACAAAGATAAAGTGTATTAGAAGGATCAATAAAATACCGTGCCAGTTATTTTAAGATTTGAAATAAACTAAGAGATCGCAACAAAACATGTATTGCGATCTCTTAAGTTAATGACATTGGGCAAAGGTCCGCTTTTTTTGTTGTTTTCTGACAAGGTATCTGCCATAATGATAACAATGTTGGTTGAAGCAGGAGGTGGTTATATGCCAATATGTTATGGTGAAAGTCTTGTAGGTACCAGTGGCATTAATGGCGATATGTTTTATATATCCCCAGACAAAACAACACTGGTATTGTCTGATGGTGCATCAGGGGCAGGGAAAATGGGCAAAGTCGTAATGTCCGAATGTTGTGTAAGGAATATAAAAGAAAGTCCATTTTGTTTATCCAACCTGTCTGCAAAAGAGTATATAGAAAATATGGTGTGGAGAATAAACAATGAACTGATATATATATCACAAAAAAGTAAAACCCTAACCTTTGGTACTCTTGATATTTGTGTGATTGACAACAATGTGGCAACTATTGCAACCATTGGCGACTCACCGGCATACATAATACATGATAATACTGTTAAAAGGGTGGCAAAGCCGGTAAAGAGGTACAAGACTATTGTGGATTTTGGCTTGCTTACTGAAGAGCAAATCGAAGAGTATATTGGGAGATTGCCTGATTGCATGTGGTCTTTGTTTGATATCTTTATTCCCATGGTTGTTCCTGCCTATGCAGTAGAAGAAATTGAAATGAAGGATGGGGACATTGTTGTTATGTGCTCGGACGGTGTAAGTGATTATGTCAAGCCTGAAGAATTAATGGAGATTGTCAATTCGGATAATCTGGAGGAGAGTGTGAAATATATTGTCAACCTTGCAAAAGACAGGTCGATCAGTGAAAGAAACAAGGTTCAGTACGATGATATTACCATTGTGATATATAAACACCAGATAAAAATTTAGGAAAACCCAACCTTTTTCCTCTTATATGTGTCTATAGGGTAGCGCTAGAAAAAACTTTTTGAAAAGATGTTAATGTAAAGGATGATGCATTTGCTATATTATGATCAAAACGACGAAACACTGGTTATGCTGACGCTTGCAGGAGAGCAAAGAGCTTATGAAGTTCTTGTTGCACGCTATGAAAAAGTGGTAATAGCTTCCGCAAGCTCTGTCACACATAATCAGTTCATGGCCGAGGATGCTGCTCAAGACGCATTTGTAACTGCATGGATGAAGTTAAATGTATTGCGGGAGCCTGCCAAGTTTAGGGCGTGGGTTTGCCGCATTGCAAAGAATTGTGCAAAAAACATGGTTACAAGGTACCGCAGTTTCCTCAGTCTGGAGGAAGTCGATGGTTTCAATCTAAAAGATGAATATTATGAGGATCCTCATTATCTTTATGCAAAATCCGAAGAGAAGGAAAAACTTCATAATGGCATCAGCAAGCTGCCTGAAAAAGTAAGGGATATTATTTATCTTCACTACTTTGAAGGACTTGTCTGTTGCGGAGATTGCAGACAGAATGAGAATTTCCCCAGGGACAGTAAAGTGGCAGCTCCATGATGGCAGAAAAAGAATAAGGAAAGGATTGAGCTCCATGAATGAGGAAATCAGGGACACTTTTGTTAAGAAGGTTATGAAAAAGGTTGAGGAAATGAAACTATGGCAACTTATGAATAGTAAAGACGGATTTGAGGTTGTATACAATGATGTACTAAAAGATGTGGAAGAACTTCCTGAATCTATTGACAAGTATCATGCATTGGCGGATGTCTTGATGCGTGGATGGTGGTGGCTTCCCGGTGACAAGAACGACGCTTTGTTTGCCAGGATTGTGGAAGCCGCTGAAAAAGGCAGGAACGATGAAGTTATGCAGTTTGTGGTCAGCAGGGAGGATTTAAAAGTATCCTACGGGGTAAGACATGAATTTATTCGTGACAAGCAGATTCCCAGACTTGAGAAACTGGGATTTGTGAAAAGCCTTGCACATGAGTGGTTCTGGCTTGGGAAAGCATACTTTGAGAATAAAGAGACTGAGAAAGGTTTTGAAGCGTTTGAAAAAGTGCTGTCAATCATAAAACCCTCCGACTTGTATTATGCATATGCAATTGCAGCAACGAAGATGGAAAGGAAACATTTGAAGGAGTACGCTGATAAGGATGAGGACAAATACAGATTAAGATGTGCAGCTGAGGAATACCGGTTAATAAATGGAAAGCTGTGCCGCTGGAACCAGGAGTGGTATTCGAATGGACACCTTATCTCTTTTGATCTTGAGATTGATTTTATCTTTAGAAACGCATCCCTCTGCGATGGCAATTTTATCATTGAAGGTCTGAGAGTAGGTGATACCTACACAGGCTCCGACGGTACGACTCTTGCGTATGCAGAGGATTCGGCAGAGGTTGAAACTCCTTGTGGTACATTCGAAAGCTGCCAGCTTTGGATTACCAAGCACAAAGAAGCTACATATTACACATACTACAAACAGGATGTGGGTATTGTCAAACACGTAAGGCAATGTGATGGTGTCAAAGAAACAAGACTTCTAAAGTCGTATGACATAGTAGGAGGAAAAGGAATCTTGCCAAGCCATACAGGCAACTCCTGGGAATATGTTTCAGACAACAACCCAAAGTTTATTCTTCATTCTTCCAGGTTCGTTATGAGTCATGCTGACGACAAAAAAGTTTTGCTTATACAGAACTGTGAGATTGAGAGACTTGGTTATGATGATAATTCCTGGATTGACATGATTCAACATATACGCAATGAATACTGCAGCTACAAGGATGGCAAATATACATTGCATGACGTATCCCATGCCGTGGAAAGGGCAAGAATACTTGCTCAAACACCAATGCAAAGGGCCCATACAAAGGCTGCATGCTCTGTTGTGGAGAGGATTCTTGCAACAGATCCTTCCTTCAATCCTGATTATATGCATACTGGGCATTGGAACTTTTTTAGGAAAGGGTATGCTCTTGGGAAAGGCAGCAGGCTGGAGTATATGGATAATTATCGGTGGTCTTTTGAATGGAAGAATGTCAGGTGGGGTAATGTTTCTGAAGAAGCGCTCCTTTTTAATGACATTTACGATATTTTGCAAAATGGCACGAACTGCATCTGGTGTGATGAATGGGTAGAAGAAGGGGAATATGTGGAGGAATTCTTGCTATGGAACAGTTATTATATTAAAACAACAATTGTTTCTGAAAAAGCAGGAGAAATTGCTACCAAAGCCGGCACCTTCAATGACTGCATCAAGTTATCGCTTGATATAAAAGGGTTTGACACAGGTCTTACATATCGAGGAGGCAGGAAAGAATACTATTTTGCTCCGGGAGTAGGAATTATACGTACTGTAAACTATCATCCCGGCAAAGAACTTGCAAAGACAGTTTATGAGCTTACAGCTTATGAAGGTGTGGGAAAAGGCTTTATGCCTGTTGGTGACGGTATGATGCGTAAATATGAAGCGCAAAACCTTACTGATGGCTATATAGGCAGTGCGGAATACACATATGTGGTGGATGAGGATGGAAACATCGTTATATTCGAAGATCGTTGTGGTATAAGGAAGAAACCTGAAATTGTGACTCAGTACAGCTCAATATATGGAGAAGTGATTGAGGAGGATCTGTGGCGTCAGGGAAAATATGAAGAAAGCCGTTTGCGCGAATCTGTAAATAAACTACAGCTTGTTCTTCATATGTTGGAACGGCCAAAACGCAATCGTGGTAATGCGGAGCGTGCTGTTGCATGGTTCAAGTATAGTATGGGCATGTGTGAATTTTTGGGAGAAGGAAAAGGTGTACCCCGTGCCTGGCTTGGGTTGTATGCAAGCTGCTGCTTTAGAGCTGCTTGTGCTTTGTTTGGTTGTGGTCAAAGAGATGAAGGATACAATTATCTTGAACGCGCCTTAGAACTATACGCGAAATGGACTGAGATACCTGATGGCACACCACTTGAAGTAGGCAGCAAACTAATATTTGGTGGAGTCAAGGTCATCAAGGGCAGTGGTATAATTGAGCTGCCTGATGGAACAACGGAGCTATTGCAGTATGATTGGTGTTTCCAGGATAACAGTGGTTTTATGTATTATAGCATGACTGTAACCCGCGGCTGGGAGTGGTTCGATAGTGTGCGCAATGAGGAGCGATTTAAGGAATTTATGGAACATGCTAGAAAACTGATGGAAAAGAGCTGATATGAGCGGGCATGCATGCCCGCTTCCAATACTTCTTTGCAGATTTCTGTACTTTTATGGTTGATGTAGCGCTAACCTTTGCAAATTTCAAGCAAGACGTATATGGCGAGTATATGGTTGGTAAAATATTATTTGCTGGACAGTGATGAAACTGCCAGAAGGTTTGAGCAGCGAGTTATCTTTTAACGATTTATCATAGTAAATTCGTTGACATGCCATCCGTATGATTGTATAATTGCATACGAAAAAACAACTATAGGGGGAACACTCGAATGAGCAAAGAAAACTACAACGCATATGAACATGCGCAGGCGCAGTTTAATAGTGTGGCAGATAAAATAGGGCTCGATGAAACGACTTGCGAACTGTTGCGTCAGCCAATTAGAGAATATCATTTTACCATACCAGTAAAAATGGATGATGGCAGTACAAAAGTATTCAAGGCTTTTAGAATTCAACACAACGATGCCAGAGGACCTGCAAAGGGAGGTATACGTTTCCATCCAAATGAGACTGTTGATACCATTAGGGCATTGTCCATGTGGATGACCTGGAAATGTGCTGTTGTTGACATCCCGCTGGGCGGAGGAAAAGGCGGCGTCATATGCGATCCCAGAACAATGTCTGAACGTGAGCAGGAACAGCTTTGTCGCGGATATATAAGGCAGTTGGCAAAGAATATTGGACCTAACATAGATGTACCTGCACCTGATGTTATGACAAATGCAAAGCACATGCTTTGGATGTTGGATGAATATGAGACAATTGTAGGCGGCAGATATCCCGGCGTCATTACCGGAAAGCCTGTTGGAATGGGTGGTTCATTGGGAAGAACAGAAGCAACAGGATTTGGTGTTGTATTTGTACTCAGAGAAGCTTTGAAAGCTCTCGATATTGATATTACAAAAACCACTGCAAGCATACAAGGTTTTGGCAATGTTGCACAGTATGCAGCTTTGCTGTATACACAGTTGGGTGGCAAGGTAATCGCAATATCCTGTTGGGACAATAATGACAAGACTGCATATACATTCAAGAATGCAGACGGACTTGACATAGAAAAGTTGCGCAGCATCACAGATTCCTTTGGTACAGTTGACAAAGACAAGGCCAAAGAAATGGGTTGTGAGATTCTGCCTGGAGATGCATGGATTGAACAGGAAGTAGATATCCTTATTCCTGCTGCTCTTGAGAATCAAATCAAAGCAGACAACGTTCATAAAATTAGTGAGAAGGTAAAGGTGCTTGCTGAAGCTGCAAACGGACCTACAACACCGGAAGCAGATGAGGTTATAAAAGAGAGAGGTATTTTTGTAATTCCGGACTTCTTGGCAAATGCAGGAGGAGTTACCTGCAGCTACTTCGAACAGGTTCAGTGCAACATGAACTATTTCTGGGAGAAGGAAGAAGTTATGCAGAAACTTGATACAAAGATGACAGCAGCATTCAAGGCAGTATATGATCTGCACAAGGAGCAGGACCTTTACATGCGTGACGCTGCATACGTTATATCAATAAATAGAGTTGCAGAAGCAGTCAAGAAACGTGGCTGGGTATAATATTTAGTATTGCGGAGGCTGGTTTGCAGCCTCTTTTTTTTCTACCGTTTTCCAAGAAAATTAGTTCCCAAAACCCCCAAAACAATCAAAACAGAACCGATTATATGATAGTAATATATTTTTTCATCCAGAAAAACAGAGCCTGCTGCTATTGACAATACGGTTGCCAGGTTTACAAAAACATTCATCTTTGAAGCCTCAATTTTTGACAGTGAGTAGTTGGCAAGCAGTGAAGTGAACAAGGTGGAGAGTATTCCTAAATAAAGAATTGACCATATAAAACTTGTGTTTTTCAAAGGTTCAAAATAGCTGGATAATGTCCCTTTTAGCAAGTGATTGCAAAAGTTTAGCAGATTAAAGGATGCAAATCCCAATATGGTCACTACAAAACTTATGTCAGTGGTCGAAAACTCCTTTGAGCGCTTCTTGACCAGCACACTGTAAGCTGAAAAGGATGTTGAGGAGACAAAAAGAAGTATTATGCCTACCAGATTGCGAGAGGAAGAGCTGTTTCCTTTCATTAAGGTTATGTATACAACTCCTAGTACAGAAAGTATTATTGACAGTTTCTGAAGAACTGTAGTTTTTTCTTTTAGGAAAATAGTAGCAAGTATAAGTGTCAGTACAGGAATCAGTGCATTCATGATTCCTGCTTCCACACTGGTTGTGTAAGTAAGTCCAAAGCTTTGGAAGGAAAAGTAGAATACCGGGTAAAACAATGCAAGAGGAGCAAGTTTTAGTATCTTCTCCTTGGTTATTCTTAGTTTGACCACTCTGAATGCAAGGGCTAGCACAATTGCAAGGAATGCAATAGTGAATCTGTAGGCAAGCAACTCAAAAGGATTGGCACTCACAAGGCCAATCTTTACTGTTAGAAAGGACATGCTAACTATTGCTGCGTATAGTGTTGCTGATATGTATGCAAATAAATGATCTTGTCTTTTCCTCATAGCTTACTCCCATATATATGGTTTGAGCTAAAAGTATACCACATTTTTTTGAGTATCAATATTATTTGTGTGACTTTGTCCCATAAATGTGATTGCTTTACTCAAGAGAGAAAAGTAGATATAATATGTTTT